>NZ_JAKMAY010000132.1:0-15142 GCF_022015835.1 Streptomyces sp. ICN903
CGCCCCGGCCTTCCGCGACCGGCGGGGCAGGCGGCGGGGCCCGGCGGGCCCGGTGCGCCCTACAGCCAGCCGTTGCGCTTGAAGCCGCGGTGGATGGCGTAGCAGATCCCGACGATCACGGTCATGACGGCCGGGTAGCCGTAACGCCACTGGAGCTCCGGCATGTACTCGAAGTTCATGCCGTAGATCCCGGCGATCATCGTCGGGACGGCGAAGATCGCCGCCCACGAGGTGATCTTCCGCATGTCCTCGTTCTGCGCGACCGTCGCCTGGGCCAGGTTCGCCTGGAGGATGGAGTTGAGCAGGTCGTCGAAGGAGAGCACCTGCTCGTTGACCCGGGTCAGATGGTCCGCCACATCGCGGAAGTACTTCTGGATGTCGGGGTCGACCAGCCGCATCGGCCGCTCGCTCAGCAGCTGCATCGGTCGCAGCAGCGGCGAGACCGCCCGCTTGAACTCCAGCACCTCGCGCTTGAGCTGGTAGATCCGCCCGGCGTCGCGGCCCCGGCGGCCCCTGCCCGCGCTCTCGGAGAAGACCTGGATCTCCACCTCGTCGATGTCGTCCTGCACCGCGTCGGCGACCGCCAGGTAACCGTCCACCACCTGGTCGGCGATGGCGTGCAGCACGGCAGAGGGCCCCTTGACCAGCAGTTCGGGGTCGTCCTCCAGCCGGTGGCGCAGGGTGCGCAGCGATCCCTGGCCGCCGTGCCGGACGGTGATGATGTAGTCCCGGCCGGTGAAGCACATCACCTCACCGGTCTCCACCACCTCGCTGGAGTCGGTGAGTTCGGCGTGCTCGACATAGTGGATCGTCTTGAAGACGGTGAACAGGGAGTCGTCGTACCGCTCCAGCTTCGGCCGCTGGTGCGCGTGCACCGCGTCCTCCACGGCGAGCGGGTGCAGGCCGAACTCGCGGGCGATGCCGGAGAACTCCCGCTCGGTGGGCTCGTGCAGGCCGATCCACACGAACGCCCCGCCGCCCGGACCGTCCTGCCGGCCCTGCTGCCCCTGGGTTTCCCCCGGCTCGCGGTGGCGCAGGGAGCGCAGGGCCTCGGCCGGGGTCATGTGCCGCGACTCGCGGCGGCCGTCCCGGTAGACGGCGCAGTCCACCACCGCGCTGGTCGCGGTGGTGTCGGCGACGGAGCCGCCGTGGGCGTAGGGGTAGGCGGAGCGGCCGCCCCGGCGCAGGGCGGGGCGGACCGCGGCGCGCAGGTCACGGATCATCGACATGCTGGGCTCCTTCGCGTGCCGAGCCGCCGGTGAACGGGCGCAGCGCTGCCCGGAATGGGGGCCTACGGATCCGGGGGACAAAAAGTCCACGGGCCGGAGGTCTGCAAAGCGGGCACCACGCGGGACCGTACGCACAGGCGGCATTCGCTGAGAACGTCGGTCGAGCAGGGGACTCACGCGCTCTTCCGCGAAGCCGGTCCGCAGGAGGAAAACGAGGGGACTTCCGAGGTTTCACCGCTCGGCGGTGGGGGGAGGAAGGCCCTCAGGCAAGGGGACGTGGCTGCCGTACGGAAGAGCGGCTGGTACTGCACGGTCGACTCGGATCCATCGCAGCCCCACCTCCTCCGGCCGGTCCCCGCTGGGGGAAATCTGTGTACACGCCTTGACCAGCAGTCAACGGTAGCACTCGCGGGCGCCCCTCCATCCCGTTCCGGGGCCGACGCGTACCCTCTTTGCCTGATCAATACACGATCTATGCTCGCCGTATGGCACACGTTCTGGAACTGGTCGAGGCCCGGCTGCGCAGCGCCCTGGGAGAGCCCGACGCGCGGGCGGCGGTGACCTTCCTGGGCGCCGACCGGATCGAGGTGCTGCGCTTCCCGGACGCCGGGGAGGGCCCCGGCGGCGGAAGCGGCCTGGTGCGCTACGCCACCCTGGGGATGTCGGCGGCCCCCATGGCCGA
Organism: Streptomyces sp. ICN903; assembly: GCF_022015835.1. NCBI lineage: Bacteria > Bacillati > Actinomycetota > Actinomycetes > Kitasatosporales > Streptomycetaceae > Streptomyces > Streptomyces sp. ICN903. Next base: position 1,912 of record NZ_JAKMAY010000132.1, read on the forward strand.
CCCCTCCGACATGCTCGCCGACCCCGAACGGGGGCCCCGTGCCGAGCTGGTGCTGACGGTGCGTGCCGGGGCGGCCGACACCGACAAGGTGCTGCGCCCGCTCGCCGTGCTCGCCGCCTCCCCCCAGGTCGAGGGCGTGGTCGTGGCCCCCGGCGCCTCGCTGGACGTGGGCGAGCCGCTATGGCCGGGCGCCCCCTTCACCTCCGTGCTGGTCGCCGAGCCCGGAGGGCTGGTGGAGGACCTGGAACTCGATCCGCCGATGGACCCGGTGCGCTTCCTCCCCCTGCTGCCGATGACGCCCAACGAGGCGGCCTGGAAGCGGGTGCACGGAGCGGCCGAACTCCAGGAGCGCTGGCTGGCCCGCGGCACCGACCTGCGCGATCCGCGGCGGGCTTCCGTGCCCCTGACGGACTGAGCCCGCCCGGAGGGACGCGCCCGATCCGTACGAGTGATCGTCCTTGACGCGCGGCTTTCCGGAGAGGACCGTGGGGCCCATGAGGGGCGAACCCAGTTGCCCGAAGTGCGGCGGCCGCGTCAGGGCGCCCGGTCTCTTCACCGACTCCTGGCAGTGCGACGTGCACGGCGCGGTCCATCCGCTGCAGCCGGTCCTCCCACCGAGTGTCGAGGCGCTCGGCGTGGTCCTCCACAGAGCCCAGGTCCCGGTGTGGATGCCCTGGCCGCTGCCGATCGGCTGGCTGTTCACCGGGATCGCCTACGCGGGCGACGACCGCAGCGGCGGCCGCGCCACGGCCGTGGCCTGCTCCGGTCCCGGCCCGCTCGGCGGCCCCGGCGAACTGCTGCTGGTCGCCGAGGAGCTGGGCGTCGGGCTCGGGGCGCGCTACGCCGGAGTGCCCGGCCCCGACCCCGGCCCGCTGATCGACGTGGACCGGCCCCCGCACGCGAAGGTGCTGGCGGGCGGACGGCCCACCCCGCTGTGGCTGGTGGACGAAGCTCCCGAGGACCGCGCGGTGTTCGCGGGGGAGGCGCGCGGCCTGTGGCTGTGGGCGATCGTCTGGCCCGAGCAGTCCGGGATGCTGATGTACGACGAGCTGGTGCTCACGGACCTGCGGGAGGCGGGCGCCGAGGTGGAGCTGGTGCCGTGCGGGGCGCTCTCCCCCCAGCTGCTCACACGACCCGGGGGCTGACCGGTCTTCGGGGCCCGGCGGCCGCCGGGCGCGGGACGGACCGGGCGCGCGTCTGTTCTACCCTGGAGTGTCCGCCTCAGCCGTCCGCCGTGGGAGCTACGTACCGTGCGCATAGACCTGCACACCCACTCCACCGCTTCGGACGGCACCGACACCCCCGCCGAGCTGGTGCGCAACGCCTCCGCCGCCGGGCTGGACGTGGTGGCGCTGACCGACCACGACACGGTCGCCGGGCACGGCGAGGCGATCGCCGCCCTCCCCGCGGGCCTCACCCTCGTCCCCGGCGCGGAGCTCTCCTGCCGCCTGGACGGTGTGAGCCTGCACATGCTGGCCTACCTGTTCGACCCGGACGAGCCCGAGCTGGCACGTGAGCGCGAACTCGTCCGCGACGACCGGGTGCCGCGCGCGAAGGGCATGGTCGCCAGGCTCCGCGAGCTGGGCGTGCCGATCACCTGGGAACGGGTCGCCGAGATCGCCGGGGACGGCTCGGTCGGCCGCCCCCACATCGCGAGCGCGATGGTGGAGCTGGGCGTCGTCGAGACCGTCTCCGACGCCTTCACCGCCGAGTGGATCGCCGACGACGGCCGCGCCTACGTCGGCAAGCACGAACTGGATCCCTTCGAGGCGGTCCGGCTGATCAAGGGCGCCGGCGGGGTCTCGGTCTTCGCGCACCCCCTGGCCGTCAAGCGCGGGCGGTGCGTGCCGGAGAGCGCCGTCGCGGAACTGGCCGCAGCCGGCCTCGACGGCGTCGAGGTGGACCACATGGACCATGACGCCGCGACCCGCGAGCGGTTGCGGGGCATGGCCCGCGACCTCGGCCTGCTGGTCACCGGCTCCAGCGACTACCACGGCAGCCGCAAGACCTGCCGGCTCGGGGAGTACACCACCGACCCCGACGTCTACGCCGAGATCGCCGCCCGCGGATCAGGCGCGGCGCCCGTCTCCGCCTGAACCGCCCTCAGATCCACACCGCGCGCACCGCGCACCTCACGCAAGGCAGCACCGTGTTCGACGTCGCCCTCTTCGGATCCGTCTTTGTCACACTTTTCGTGATCATGGACCCGCCCGGCATCATCCCGATCTTCCTCGCCCTCTCCTCCGGACGCCCGGTCAAGGTCCAGCGCAGGATGGCGCTGCAGGCCACCGCCGTCGCCTTCGGGGTGATCGCCGTCTTCGGCCTGCTGGGGCAGCAGATCCTGGACTACCTGCACGTGTCGATCCCCGCGCTGATGGTCGCGGGCGGTCTCCTGCTGCTCCTGGTCGCCCTGGACCTGCTCACCGGCAGGGCGGAGGAGCCCACCCAGACCAAGGACGTCAACGCAGCACTGGTGCCGCTGGGCATGCCTCTGCTGGCCGGGCCCGGCGCGATCGTCTCCGTCATTCTGGCCGTGCAGCGGGCGGACGGGCCGGCCGACCACGCCGCGGTGTGGACGGCCATCGCCGTGCTGCACATCGTGCTGTGGCTGGTGATGCGGTACTCGCTGCTGATCATCCGCGTCATCAAGGACGGTGGCGTGGTCCTGGTGACCCGGCTGTCGGGCATGCTGCTGTCGGCGATCGCGGTCCAGCAGATCGCCAACGGCGTCACGCGGTTCATCCAGGGCGGTGGCTGAGCCGGGCTCTAGGCGGAACCGGTCCCGTTCCCGGCCCCTTCCCCGGTCCCGTCCCCGCTTCCCGCACCGCTCCCGCAGTCGTGCCAGAAGGCGGCCAGCGCCTGGGCCGTGTGGCCGGGGCGCTCGGCCCCCGGCGAGTGCCCGGCGCCCGCCACCACCGTGCGCCGGGCGTCCAGCCGCCGCGCCATCTCGTCCATCAGCGGCACCGGCCAGGCGTAGTCCGCCTCGCCCGACAGCACGTGCTTGGGCAGCGGCACGGCGGCCAGCGCCCCGACCCGGTCCGGCTCGGTCAGCAGCTGGCGGCCGGTGGCGACGAGCTGCTCGGGGACGGTGGCCAGCCAGCGGCGGTGCAGGAACTCGGCCACGGCCGTGTCGGTGGCCTCGTCCGCGGCCTCCGGCGGGTCCAGGTCGCGCATCGCCCGCCACACCGACTCCATGTCCAGCACCGCCAGCGCCTCGATCAGCATCCTGGTGCGCTCCTGCTGGAGGTGCGTGATGGCGGCGGGGCCGGAGCTCATGATCGTCAGCGAGCGGAAGGGGGCCGCGTCCCGCAGCACGGCGGCGCGGGCGATCAGCCCGCCCAGGGAGTGCCCCAGCAGATGGACGCCCCCGGCCTCCCCGGCGCCCCCGCCGAGCGCCTCCGCCTGGGCCAGCACGTCCAGGGCCAGCTCGTCCTGGGCGTACGCGCCGAGCTCGCGCGGCCCCTCGGTCTCGTACTGCCCGCGGCCGTCCACGGCCACCACGCGGAAGCCCGCGCGGGCCAGCGGGGCGAGCAGGGCGATGAAGTCCTCCTTGCTGCCGGTGAACCCGGGCACCAGCAGGGCCGTACCGGCGCGCGGCTCACCCGCGTCGTGCACGGCGAACTCGCCGCGAGCGGTCTCCAGGCGGTACGCCCGGGCGCCGGGCGGCAGGGTCAGGGTCGGCGGCTTGCTCATGAGGCGAGGCTAGCGGCCCTCCGCCCGCGCCCATGAGCGCGCCCGCGCCCATGAGCGCGCCCGCGCCCATGACGGCACCCGCCCCCGCCGCGGGTGCGGCGGGGGCGGACATCGTCGTGATCACGGGCACGCGGCGGCGGTGTACGCCGCCGCGCATCCGTCAGCTCTCCGGGGCGGCCTCCGTGGCCGCCGGGCGGGCACCGGCTCCGCCGCGGGTGCGACGGCGGCGGCGCGGCCTGCGGGCCTCGCCGGAGGAGTCCCCCGGCCCGTCCGCGGAAGCGCCCTCGCCGCCCTGCGCGGCCGGGGCCTCGGTGTGCGCGGCCCGGCCTGCCTGGGGAGCGGCACCGGCACCGGCGCGGGTGCGACGGCGGCGGCGCGGCCTGCGGGCCTCGCCGGAGGCGTCAGCCGGCGCACCGGAGTCCTCCGCCTCACCGGCCGGTGGGGCGGCGACGTCGGCGCCGGGGTGCTCCAGGGCCTGGCCGCCGCGGGTACGGCGGCGCCGGCGCGGGGTGCGGGTGCGCGGCGCGGGCTCCTCGGAGGCGGGGGCCGAGGCCCCGCGGCCGCGGCCCCTGCCGCGTCCCCCGGTCTCGCCCAGGTCCTCGACCTCCTCGGCCGCGAGCCCGGCACGGGTGCGCTCGGCGCGCGGCAGTATCCCCTTGGTGCCCTCGGGGATGCCCAGCGCCTCGTACAGGTGCGGGGAGGTGGAGTACGTCTCCGGCGGATCGTTGAAGTCCAGGACGAGCGCCTTGTTGATCAGCTGCCAGCGCGGGATGTCGTCCCAGTCGACGAGGGTGACGGCCGTACCCGTGTTGCCCGCGCGGCCGGTGCGGCCGATGCGGTGCAGATAGGTCTTCTCGTCCTCCGGCGTCTGGTAGTTGATCACATGCGTGACGCCCTCGACGTCGATGCCGCGGGCGGCGACGTCGGTGCAGACGAGCACGTCGATCTTGCCGTTGCGGAAGGCGCGCAGCGCCTGCTCGCGCGCCCCCTGGCCGAGGTCGCCGTGCACCGCGCCCGCGGCGAAACCGCGGCGCGAGAGCTGGTCGGCCACATCGGCGGCCGTCCGCTTGGTGCGGCAGAAGATCATCGCCAGTCCGCGGCCGTCGGCCTGCAGGATCCGGGAGACCATCTCCACCTTGTCCAGCGAGTGCGCCCGGAAGACGTGCTGCGCGGTGTTGGCCACCGTCGCGCCCTCGTCGTCCGGCGCGGTGGCGCGGATGTGGGTGGGCTGCGACATGTAGCGCCGGGCCAGGGAGATGACCTGCCCCGGCATGGTCGCGGAGAACAGCATCGTCTGCCGCTTGACGGGCAGCTGCTGGATGATCTTCTCGACGTCCGGCAGGAAGCCGAGGTCGAGCATCTCGTCGGCCTCGTCCAGCACCAGCGTGCGGATGTGCGCCAGGCTCAGCTTGCGCTGGCCGGCCAGGTCGAGGAGGCGGCCGGGGGTGCCGACGACCACGTCGACGCCCTTCTTCAGCGCCTCGACCTGGGGCTCGTAGGCGCGGCCGCCGTAGATCGCCAGCACCCGGACGTTGCGGACCTTGCCCGCGGTCAGGAGGTCGTTGGTGACCTGCTGGCACAGCTCGCGGGTGGGGACGACCACGAGTGCCTGCGGGGCGTCGGTCAGCTGCTCCGGTGCGGCCCGGCCGGCGTCGACGTCGGCGGGGACGACGACGGACTCCAGGAGCGGCAGACCGAATCCGAGGGTCTTGCCGGTGCCGGTCTTGGCCTGGCCGATGACGTCCGAGCCGGACAGTGCGACCGGGAGGGTCATCTCCTGGATGGGGAACGGGGACGTGATGCCGACGGCTTCCAGCGCCTCGGCGGTCTCGGGAAGGATCCCGAGCTCTCGGAATGTGGTGGTCAGGATGCTTGCCTCTTCCGTGAGACGCGGGACGGGGGAGCGAGGGCGCACCCCGGGGGAGCGGGGTGGGTCGTACCGCGCCGGACGCCGGCTGCCTGTCGGGCGGCCTCGCGGCGCAGGACCACGGGCTCTCGCTCAAGCGCTCGTACCGCGCGAGCGGGCCCCTCACCGCGGCCCGTGCGGAACGCCCGGCTGCGTGTGTCCGCAGCCGACACTCCGCATACGGCCCACGTGGAGGGCGGTCGTGTCGGAGCCGATCGGGCCACCGACCGGGCATCCGTTACGGGCCCGGAGAACGTCCCCGGGGCCCGGATAACACAGTATGCGCAGAACCCGCTGTCAGGAAGCGGGCCCAATATCACTGTACCCCCTGATCCCGCATCCGCGCCCGGCCGATCCCCGGGAACGGGCCGCCGCGAAGGCGGCGCCGGACCGCTCCGGGTGCCTCCCGGGCAGGTCGGACGGCCTGGCGGCGGGCTATTGTGCCCGGCATGGAGACGTCTGACACATCCCCCGCCGGCCCCGAGGGAACCGGGAGCGCCGAGAGGGCCGAGAGGGCCGCAGGAACCGAGGACACCGAGGGGACCACCGTCCAGGACTGGGCATCGGCATCGGCCGACCCCCAGTACCGGGCGGCGGTCGTGGACCTGCTGGGCGCGCTGGCCTACGGGGAACTGGCCGCGTTCGAACGGCTCGCGGAGGACGCCAAGCTGGCCCCGACCCTCGTGGACAAGGCGGAGCTGGCCTCCATGGCGTCGGCGGAGTTCCAGCACTTCGAGCGGCTGCGCGGCCGGCTCGCGGAGATCGGCGAGGACCCCGCCGCGGCGATGGAGCCGTTCGCCGCCGCGCTGGACGAGTTCCACCGCCAGACCGCGCCGTCGGACTGGCTGGAGGGCCTGATCAAGGCGTACGTCGGCGACTCGATCGCCTCCGACTTCTACCGGGAGGTCGCCGCCCACCTCGACTCCGACACCCGGGCCCTGGTGCTGGGGGTGCTGGACGACACCGGGCACTCCGGCTTCGCGGTGGAGAAGGTGCGCGGGGCCATCGAGGCCGACCCCCGGGTCGGCGGCAGGCTCGCCCTGTGGGCCCGCCGCCTGATGGGCGAGGCGCTGTCGCAGGCCCAGCGGGTGGTCGCCGAGCGCGACGCGCTGTCGATGATGCTGGTCGGCGGGGTCACCGCGGGATTCGACCTGGCCGAGGTCGGCCGGATGTTCTCGCGGATCACCGAGGCACACACCAAGCGCATGGCCGCGCTGGGGCTGGCGGCCTGACGGGTGCGCCCCGCCGGGTGCGGCGGGGCACCCCGGCCGCGCCGTCTCAGACCGCGCCCACGTGAGGCCGGCCGGCCGCCGGGCCGCCGCGGTGGCGGGGGCGGACCAGCAGGGACAGCAGGGCCACCGCGACCAGGGAGGCGACCACGAGGGTGGGAAGCGCGTGTCCGGGGCCCAGCACCACACGTGTGATCACGCCGCCGCAGAAGGCGGCCGCGGGCCCGGTGACCAGGACCAGAGACCTGTCGCGGAACCGGTCCGCGAAACGGCGGCCGGCGACGAGGGCGACGGCGAGACCGACGAGCGCCGAGCCGAGCACTTCCCAGAGCATTGGGTCCTCCCGCGGGCCGTTGGGGTGCGCATCGGGCTACTCGGTCCTACCCAGGGCGCGCCGGGGACGAAACGGATGAGGACGCGGAGGGCCGGGCGGAATCCCGCCCGGCCCTCCGCGCACTGCTCACCGCGCCGCTCGCGCCGGCCTCGCGGCCGGTCTCCTCACCGGGTTCCGGAGCCCCGCGGAGCCTCGCCGAGGTCCCGCGGAGGTCCCGCGGAGGTCCCGCGGAGGTCCCGCGGAGCCTCGCGGATCCCTACAGAGCCCCGAAGCCAACCTTGCGGCCGCTGGGCTCGCCGATGTCCACGTAGGCCAGCCGGTCGGCCGGAACGACCACCCGGCGACCGTGCTCGTCCACCAGGCTGAGCAGCTGCGACTTGCCGGTCAGCGCCTCGGCGACGGTGCGCTCGATCTCCTCGGCCGTCTGCCCGCTCTCCAGAACGATCTCGCGAGGCGCGTGCTGCACGCCGATCTTGACCTCCACGGCTATGTCCCTTCCGAACGGTTGGTGATTCTCCCTGGCTGAGCCGGGGCGGGGTGCGCGGGCGGGCCGCGCCGTCATGCCAGCAACATTAGCCCTCGCGGGGACGGTGGGCCGCTCGCGACCGCACGCCGACAGCGAACACCGGGCGGCCGCACGCCGTGGGCGGCCGGGCTCAGCCGTGCATCGGGAAGCCCGCGATGCCCCGCCAGGAGAGCGAGGAGATGAGTTTGGTGGCGGTGTCGCGCGGGACCTTCTGCCCGGCGCTCAGCCAGTACCGGGCGGTGATCTGCGCCATGCCGCACAGTCCGACGGCCAGCAGCATCGCCTGGTCCGGCGGCAGGTCGGTGTCCTCGGAGATCACCTCGCTGACCGCCTCGGCGCAGTCCAGGCTGACCTTGTCCACCCGGTTGCGGACCTCGGGCTCGTTGGTCAGGTCGGACTCGAAGACGAGGCGGAAGGCCCCGCCCTCGTCCTCCACGTACGCGAAGTAGGCGTCCATCGTCGCCGCGACCCGGTGCTTGTTGTCCGAGGTCGAGGCCAGCGCCGCGCGCACCGACTGGACCAGCGCCTCGCAGTGCTGGTCGAGCAGGGCCAGGTACAGGTCGAGCTTGCCGGGGAAGTGCTGGTACAGCACCGGCTTGCTGACACCCGCGCGCTCGGCGATGTCGTCCATGGCCGCGGCGTGGTAGCCCTGGGCGACGAACACCTCCTGCGCCGCACCGAGCAACTGGTTGCGTCGGGCCCGGCGTGGCAGCCGTGTGCCACGCGGGCGTGCCTCGGTCTGCTCGATGGCTGTCACGCTCGCCTCCTGGGGTCTCCCTGGAACGCCTCCCGGGCAGGGCCCGGACCGAGCCCCGAGGGGGTCCGGGGGCCCGGGAATCCGGAGAGAGGTCGTCGGTACTTCCGCGCGCGGGGGTGCGCTGCGCCCGCCATCGTACTTTTGGGTAAACCTTCTGTGCGTCCGGCGGGCACAGAAATCCGCGTCCCGAACGCGCGATGTCGTGGTTTAGCGGTAATCGTCCTCGTCGAGTTCGACGACACGCGCCTGCTCGGCGGCGTCCGCGGGGTTCACCTCCGGTGAGCCGGCGGCCGGCAGCCGCGCGTCCTCGCGGGGCAGGACCTCCGCGTGCTGTTCGGCCGCGTCCGCCTCGGGAGCCTCGACTCCGAACCGCTCGGCCGCGGGCCTGCCGTCCTCGTCGTCGAACCGGTCGAAGGTGTCGGGATCGGTGGGGTCAACAGACATGACGATCCTCTTTCCAGGCTGAAGGGGTCCCACACGAGCCTAGGAGAGGAGAATTCCGGAGGCCAGGAAGGTGTGACCCCGAACACGTGAGAGCGGCAGTGATCGTCTCGTAACATTGCCCCATGTCATCGACCGAGCAGCCACAGGCGGCGGCCCCGTTCGAGGTCCCCCCTTCGGGCCGGTCGCGCGCCGGGGAGGGCGAGACGCACAGATCCGTGTCACTGCCCGGCCTGACCCTGTCGGTGCGCGGACGGCCGGGCCGGCGCCCGGGGCTGCCCGCCGCGCTGTACGTCCACGGTCTGGGCGGGTCCTCCCTGAACTGGTCCTCGCTGATGCGGGAACTGGCCGGCGAGGTCGACGGCGAGGCGGTCGACCTGCCGGGCTTCGGCCACTCGCCGCCGCCCGACGACGGCGACTACTCGGTCTCCGGGCACGCGCGCGCCGTCATCCGCTACCTCGACGTCTCCGGGCGCGGGCCGGTGCACCTGTTCGGCAACTCCCTGGGCGGCGCGGTCGCCACCCGGGTCGCGGCGGTCCGGCCCGACCTGGTGCGCACCCTCACCCTCGTCTCGCCCGCCCTGCCCGAACTGCGTCCGCAGCGCACCGCGGTGCCCACCGCCCTGCTGGCGATGCCCGGGGCCACCAGGCTCTTCGGGCGGATGACCCGCCACTGGACGGCCGAACGGCGTACCCGGGAGCTCCTGGCGCTGTGCTACGGCGATCCGGCGGCGGTGTCGCGGGAGGAGTTCGAGGCGGCCGTGGCGGAGTACGAGCGCCGCCTGGCGCTGCCGTACTTCTGGGACTCGCTCTCCCGGTCGGCGCGCGGCCTGGTGAACGCCTACACCCTCGGCGGCCAGCACGCGCTGTGGCGCCAGGCCGAGCGGGTGCTGGCGCCGACGCTGCTGGTCTACGGCGGGCGGGATCTGCTGGTCTCGTTCCGCATGGCGCGCAGGGCCGCCGCCGCGTTCCGCGAATCGCGGCTGCTGGCGCTTCCCGACGCCGGACACGTCGCGATGATGGAATATCCGGAGGCGGTGGGGGACGCCTTCAGGGATCTGCTGGGAGAAACCGATACGGGCAGGGGTTGACGAGTCGTGGGACGTCACAGTCGCCGGGGCCGGCCGGGCAGCGGCAAGCCGACGGCCATGGTCACCGGGCAGCGGCCCGCGGCCCGGCCGGCGGCCCCGGAGGAGGCCCCGCGTCCCCGGCCGGCGCAGGCTCCGCCGCACCCTCCGTCCGAAGGGCGTGCCGCGGACCGGCGCGGCGTGCCACCGGTCCGCGGCGGCCACCCCGAGCAGCGCGAACCGGGCGGCGGCTGGGGCCTGCCGCCGCGGCGGCCACCGGCCCCGGGGGCCGGGAACGGGCCCGCCGGACCGCCGCGGGAGACGGTGTACGGGACGGGGCGGATGCCGCGGCGCGAGTACGTCGAGGCGTTCGACGACGGCGTCTTCGGCTCGCCGGGCGTACCGCGCGCGGACGAGTCCGGGCCGGAGCCCGCGGCGGAGCCCGGCCGGCCGGGTGGTGACCCCCGTACGGGTGAGACGGACGGCGAGGACGGCGGCGGCCGGGACGGACGTGGCGCACACGGTGCGCGCGGCGGACGCGGTGGACGCGGCCGGGCCTTCACCGGGGTCGCGGCCGCGGCCGTGACCACTGTGCTGGCCGTCGTGGTGGCCGGGCAGGTCGCCGACGGCCGAAGCGGCATGGACCGGCAGTTGCGGGCCGGCGGCGAGGCCCAGCGCGAGGGCGCCCCGGACACCTCCCGGTTCGACACGCGCCCCACCCCCTCGGGCGGAGCGGACGAGGGGAAGGCCCCGTCCGGGACGCGGGCCTCCTACGGCGAGCGGATGGGGCGGCTGTACGACCTGGCCCCGGACTTCGAGGGCTCCGGGCGGCTCACCGCCGTCGCGGGGCGGGACGAGGCTCCCGGCAAGGGGGAGGTCGTCCGCTACCGGGTCGACGTGGAGGACGGGCTGCCGCTGGACGGGGAGCTGTTCGCCGAGGCCGTCCACCGCACCCTCAACGACGAGCGGAGCTGGAGCCACGGGGGCGCCCGCACCTTCGAGCGGGTCTCCGGCAAACCGGGGGAGTCCGGGGAGCCGGGGAAGTCCGAGGGCGGCGACCCGGTCTTCGTGATCACGCTCGCCTCCCCCTCCACCACCGCGAAGTGGTGCGCCAGATCGGGCCTGGACACCACGGTCGACAACGTCTCGTGCGACTCGGCCTCGACCGAGCGCGTCATGATCAACGCCTACCGGTGGGCGCGCGGCGCGGAGACCTTCGGGCCGGACCGGATCCGGGAGTACCGGGAGATGCTCATCAACCACGAGGTGGGCCACCGGCTCGGCAAGGGCCATGTGAACTGCCCGAAGGAAGGCGCCCTGGCGCCGGTGATGATGCAGCAGACGAAGTACCTGACGGTGGGCGGGGCGACCTGCCGGCCCAACGCCTGGCCGTTCCCCGACGCCTGACGGCCCTTCGGCTCCGGCCCGCGGTAGACGACCGAACGTTCAACCGCTGCGAAAGTCACGGTAGTTCACCCCTTCCGGTGGTGTGACGGACAACCGTCCGCCGCACCGCCCCACCTCGCGCATAACGTCTTCCCGCGACGCCACGGCGACGGCCGGTGGCCCGGAGGAGGAACGGGGGTGGACAGGTGCGCATCGCACTGCTCACGGAGGGTGGTTATCCCTATCCGCGCGGTGACTCGTACGCGTGGTGCGACCGGCTGGTGCGCGGCCTGGACGGCCACGACTTCGAGATCCACGCGCTCGGCCGCGAGGAGTGGCACAGGGACGGCGCCTGGCCCGCGCCGCCGGAGAACGTCCGGAGGGTGCGCACCGCCCCGCTGTGGGGCCCCGCCCCCGGGGGCGGCGGGCGCCCGAGTGGATACGGGCGCCGCCTCGGGCGCCGCTTCGGCGAGCACTTCGCGGACCTGGCCCGCGCGGTCTGCGCCGGTGCGGGCGGTGCGGGAGCGGAAGGCGCCGCGGGTGGGGACGGAGGGGCCGCCGCCGAGGCGGACCGTTTCGCCGACGGCCTCCACGGGCTGGCCGACCTGGCCCGGGAGCACGGCGGGCTCGCCGCGGCCCTCCGCTCCGAGCAGACGGTCCGGCTGCTGGAGGGGGCGTGCCGCGCCCCCGGCGCGCTGCGGGCCGCGCGCTCCGCGACGCCGGCCGACCTGCTCATGGTCGCCGAGCAGTTGGAGAGGGCGCTGCGGCCCCTGTCGCTGGACTGGTACGGGGCCGGGGAGACTCGCGGGCTCGCGGCCGCGGACGTCTGCCACGCGGTGGGCGCCGGCCCCGCAGCCCTCCCCGGTCTGCTGGCCCGGCGCCTCTTCGGCACCCCCCTGCTGGTGACCGAGTACGGCGTGCGGCTGCGCGAGCACTACCTCGCCAGCGCCGCGCACGCCGTCGCGCCGGACACCGTGAGCGCGCCGGTGCGCGCCCTGCTCGCCTCCCTCCACGGGAACCTGGCGCGCGAGGCGTACCGCCGCGCCGAGATCGTCACCTCCGGCAACCTCCACGCCCGGCGCTGGCAGGAGAGGTGCGGGGCGGACCGCGGGAGACTGCGCACGGTCTACCCGGGCATGGACGCGTCGGAGCTGACCGGGATCGAGGAGGACAGGGGGCGTGCCCGGCCGGACCCGGTGCTGGTGTGGGTCGGGCGGACCGGTCCCGCCAGGGACCTGATCGGCCTGCTGCACGCCTTCGCCGAGGTCCGCAGGGCCGTGCCCGGCACCCGGCTGCTGATCGCCGAGCGGCCCGGCGGCCCGGCTCCGGACGAGGACCCGGGGTCGGCCCGGTACCTGGCGCACTGCCGGGCGCTGGCCGCACAGCTCTTCCCCGACGAGGCCGCCGGCCCCCTCAGTGTCGGGGAGAACCCGGTCTGCTTCGCGCGGATCGGCGATCTTGCGCTCCCCCGTCTCGCCGACGCCTACGCCGCCGCCGACGTCGCGGTGCTCTCCAGCGTGGTGGAGGGCTTCCCGGTCCCCCTGGTCGAGGCGATGCTCGCCGGCCGCGCCACGGTCTCCACGGACGTCGGCGCGGTGTGCGAGGTCATCGGCGGCACGGGGCTCGTGGTGCCACCGCGCAATCCCCGCGCCCTGGCGGACGCCTGTACGGCCCTGCTGCGCGACCCGGCCCGCCGCGCCCGGCTGGGCGCCGCGGCGCGGGCCCGGGCGCAGGAGCTGTTCACCGCCGAGCAGAACGTCGCGGCGTTCCGCGGCATCTATCTGGAACTGCTCTCGCAGCGTCCGCTGCCCGCCGGCCCGGCCGTCGCCGCGCTGCCGTTCGCCCGGCCGCCCGAGGCCAGCCTCCCCGGCCGCTGGACCGCCCCCGCGGTC
>NZ_JAKMAY010000133.1:0-15057 GCF_022015835.1 Streptomyces sp. ICN903
CCCCCGCCCGGGGGCGCCCCCTACGGGGTTCCCCTGGGTGATGTCACAGCTCGGCGGCAATGCGCGGTCCGCCGCCCGGCCCACGACACCCCGTACGGCCGGACACGGTACGTTCGAGGGCGTGGCTGGATTCAGGATGGGACACGGCCGGGATCCCCGGAACGCACGACAGCAAGGGCACCTTCCCCCGCAGCAGGCTCCCGGCGCACCCGGGCAGCCGCCGTACGCGCCTCCCGCGCAGCCGGGGCAGCCGCCCGTACAGCCCGGCCGGCCCGGGCACACCCTGTGGCGCCAGGGCGGCGGGCAACACGGTGAGCCGGAGTACTTCGGCGACCCCGGCCACGGCGGCCACCACCCCGGACACGGCGGGCACGGTGGGCAGGGCGGGTACGGCGGCCAGGTGCGCCCGCCCGCGCACGACCCCGCCAACAACCCCGGGCACACCCAGATGTTCAGCTTCGGTGAGGCCCCCGACCACGGCGTCCCGCAGCCGGGCCACCCGGCCGGCGACGGCTACACCGACGGCGGCACCTACGCGGCGGGGCAGCCGCCCGTGGTGCCCTCCGGCCCGCGGTTGCACTGGAAGCAGCTGCTGAGCGGCATCGTGCTGCGCCCCGGCGCCACCTTCTGGCAGATGCGCGACCACTCCGTGTGGGGCCCGGCGCTCATCGTCACCTTCGTCTACGGCCTCCTCGCCGTCTTCGGCTTCGACCAGGCCCGCGAGGACGCGATCAACTCCACGCTCTCCAGCGCGATCCCGTTCGTGCTGATCACCGGCGTGGCCGTCGTCGTCTCCGCCCTGCTGATGGGCGTGGTCACCCACACCCTGGCCCGCCAGCTCGGCGGTGAGGGACTGTGGGCCCCGACGGTCGGCCTGTCCATGCTGATCATGTCGATCACGGACGCGCCGCGGCTGCTGCTGGCGATGTTCCTGGGCGGCAGCGCCACGGTGGTCCAGGTCGTCGGCTGGATCACCCTGCTCGCGGCGGGCGTGCTGCTCACCTCGATGGTCCGCCGCTCGCACGACCTGCCCTGGCCGAAGGCGCTGGGCGCCTGTGCGATCCATCTGATCGCGCTGCTGGCGCTGTTCAAGCTCGGCACCCTGTAGGGCGCGCGGCGGCACGGCCCGTACGCCCGCACATGGAAGGGGGCCCGCGCACCGGCGCGGGCCCCCTTCACGTGTCAGGAGTCGAGGACCTGCCCCTCCCGCCGCACGACCGGCGGTTCCACACTCCACGGGAAATTGATCCAGCGGTCGGTGTGCTTCCACACGTACTCGCACTTCACCAGCGACCGCGGCTTCTCGTAGACCACCGCGGACCGCACCTCGGCCACGTGCTCGGCGCAGAAATCGTGCACCAGCTTGAGCGTCCTGCCGCTGTCGGCGACGTCGTCGGCGACCAGGACCTTCTTCTCGCTCAGGTCGACGACGTTGGGCACCGGCGGCAGCATGACGGGCATCTCCAGCGTCGTGCCGACTCCGGTGTAGAACTCCACGTTCATCACGTGCAGGTTCTTCACGTCCAGCGCGTAGCCGAGCCCTCCGGCGACGAACAGTCCGCCGCGCGCGATGGACAGGATCATGTCCGGCTCGTAGCCGTCGTCCGCGACGGTCTGCGCCAGCTCCCGGATCGCCCGCCCGAACAGCTCGTAGGTCAGGTTCTCCCGCTCGTCGCCCATGCGTCTCTCCTCGCTTCTCGCTTCTCGCTCAGACCTGCGTGCGGTGGAAGTTCAGGTAGGAGCGCGAGGGCGTCGGGCCGCGCTGCCCCTGGTAGCGGGAGCCGTAGCGGGCGGAGCCGTAGGGGTGCTCGGCGGGCGAGGAGAGGCGGAACATGCACAGCTGCCCGATCTTCATCCCGGGCCAGAGCTTGATCGGCAGCGTCGCCACGTTCGACAGCTCCAGCGTCACGTGCCCGGAGAAGCCGGGGTCGATGAAGCCGGCCGTGGAGTGCGTCAGCAGCCCCAGCCGCCCCAGCGAGCTCTTGCCCTCCAGCCGGGAGGCGATGTCGTCGGGCAGGGTGACGACCTCGTAGGTGGAGGCCAGCACGAACTCGCCCGGGTGGAGGATGAACGGCTCGTCCCCCTCCGGCTCGATCAGCCGCGTCAGGTCGGACTGCTCGACCGCGGGGTCGATGTGGGGGTAGCGGTGGTTCTCGAACACCCGGAAGAAGCGGTCCAGCCGCACGTCGATGCTGGACGGCTGCACCATCGCGGGGTCGTACGGATCGATCCTCACCCGCCCGGAGTCGACCTCGGCCCGGATGTCCTTGTCTGAGAGAAGCACGACGTCGAGCGTACAGACCGCGGGCCCGGCGCCTGCGCACCGGGCCCACGTGCCCTCACCCGTCACGGCCGCTCACCACGACCGCCTCGACGCCTCGGCGTCTCGGCGCACCGGCACCTCAGCGCCTCACGGCCTCCATGCCCGTCACGGCCTGCCGCGCCACCGGCACCGCCTGCCTCAACCGCGCGCACCGCGGACACCGCAGCAGCCGGCCCGGACCGATCCGGCCGCTGCCGAGGTTCTGCATCGGGAACGTCGAGGTGCTGAACACATGCCCATCGGCACACTGAACGACGGTGGACTCCATCGCCTGCCTCTCCCCACTACGTGTACGACCAAAGCCACATTAGGGGATCAATCGGCCTGCCTCGCACCCGGCGCTCCGCACTCACCGTACGCCCCAACTCCCTTCCCCCGCTTCCCGGAAACCCGCCCGTCACACGCCCCGGGGACACGACGAAAAGGACCCCGCGGCTGTGCGCCGGGGGCCCGGTATGGGGTACAGTGTGCGTCGATGAGCGACGTGATCGTCGGCTCCTCGCGGGTGTAGTTTAATGGTAGAACATGAGCTTCCCAAGCTCAGAGCGCGGGTTCGATTCCCGTCACCCGCTCCAGCGGAAAGCCCCAGGCCAGCGGCCCGGGGCTTCCTTGTTGTCTAGACCGATCTATGCACCACGCACCACTTCCGCACCACTCGGGCCCTCCTCCGGCCCGTCTCCGCCGGTCTTCAGCTCGCGCCGGACGCGGTCGTCCAGCCCATGCGCGATCTCACGCTGCCGCTCCAGTGACGAGTGCTGGTAGATCAGTGCCGCCCGTACGGACGACTGCCCCATCCGCACCATGAGGTCCTTCAGGGTGGCTCCCGTCTCCGCCGCGAGCTGGTTGCCCGTGTGCCGCAGGTCGTAGAACCGGAAGCCCTCCGGCATCCCGACCACCGTGCGCGCCCTGCGCCACGTGCGCCCGAACGTGGAGCGGCGGAACAACCCGCCCTGCGGGCCGACGAACAGCAAGCCGTCCGCCTCCTTCTGCGCGAACCACTCGACGTGCCGCCGAAGGTCCTTGTGCAGGAAGCCGGGCAGGATCAGCGTGCGCTTGCCCGCCGCCGACTTGGGATCGCCTGTCACCCGCCGGCCACTGGTCAGCTCGGGCGCGGCCTGGCGGATGCGCAGCGTCCCCGCCTCCAGGTCCACGTCGTTGCGCCGCAGTGCCGCCAGTTCCTCCGGGCGCAGCGTGGCGAACGCGCCCAGGAGCACCAAGAGACGCCAGCGCGGGCCGACGGCGTCCGCCAGGGCGTAGACCTGCTCCACAGTCGCCGTGGGCCGCTCCTCGGCGCTCTCCTTGCCCGCGCCACGGATGCGGCATGGGTTGCGGCGGATGAGTTCGTCGTCCACGGCCGTCTCCAGGACCGCCTTCAGCAGCCGGTAGGACTTGGCCACGGTCGTGGGTGCTCCCGTGTCAGCGAGCCGTTCGGCACGCCACGTCCGTACGCGCGGCGGCGTGATCTCGTCCAGGTCCAAGCTGCCGAAGGTCGGCAGCAGGTGGATGCGCAGCAGCCGTTCGTACAGCTCCACTGTGGTCGGCCGCAGTCCGCGTTCCGCGATCCACCGCTTCGCGTAGTCCTCGAAGTTGACCGCTCCGGCGTCCGGGTCCTGCCAGTTGCCGCGCGTGAGGTCGGCCTCGACCTGCGACAGCCAGATCTCGGCATCGGTCTTGGTCTCGAACGTCTGCGGTGCCCGCCGCCGCTGGCCGTCCGGGGCGACGTAGGAAGCCGTCCAGCGGCCGGAGCGGTACTGCCGCACCGCTCCGAAGCGGCGGTACTTCTTTCCCTTCTTCGGCATCAGGCAGCGGCCCTCCGGTAGCGGCGTCGCGGGCGGACGGGTTCGACGGTGTTGGCGGCGATGTACTCGGCCAAGGCGCTCTCCGGGATGCGCACATGGCGGCCGACCTTGACGAAGGTGATGCGCCGCTCGGCGACCAGGCGGCGCGGGAACCGCTCGGTGGTGCCAAGTCGTTCGGCGACCTGCGCGACCGACAGATACCTCTCGCTCACTGCGACCTCCGTTCGTCGCTGCTGGCCGGACAGCCGGACAATGCCGATCCGGGGTGTCCGGGTAGTTCGGGCTGGTCAGAGGCAGCGGCCGGACGGTCGGACACTCCGGACGCCCCCTGTGCGGTCTGCTTGGTGTCCGGGTCCGGGTAGTACCGTCCGGCCGCGTCCTTGCAGAGCTGGCCGTCTGCCGCCATGCGCGAGCAGGTGCGGCGGACGGTGTCGGCGTCCACGTCCGGCATGGCTGCGGCGATGTCCTTCGGCCTGGCACCGGGGTTGCTGCGGACATGGCGGAGGATGGCGGCGCGGGTGTCGCCGATGGTGTGGTCGGCGGCCGGGCCCTCCAGCAGTTGCCAGGCGCCGGCGGCGGCGTGGAACTGGAGGGCGTACTCGGCTTCGTCCACGTCGCGGCCGGTGACGTGGAGGACCCCATCGGCCTTGCCGCGGGCCCGCTTGAGCACCAGCGTGGCGTCGGCCGCGCCCGCCAGGCCGTTGGTGCCGGACACCTCGGTCAGGAAGTCGTCCGAGCCTGCCTTGCGCACGTGGTGCACCAGGACCACGGCCACGCCGTAGTGGTCGGCGATGCGCTTGGCGTGGCCGACGGCGGCGTAGTCGGCGTCATAGGCGGACGCTCCCGGGGCGGAGGGGCCGCGCATCTTGGCGAAGACGTCGATGACGACCATCCGGGCGTCCGGGTGGTTGTCCAGCCATCCGGCGATGGCTTCGTTGCCGCCCTGGGGAAGCGGCGGGCACTCGGTCACCAGCGTCAGCCCGGCCGGGGCGGGGCGACCGCCCAGAAGCTTGCGCATCCGGGTCTGAAGGCGGCGCGGGGTGTCCTCCAGCGCCAGATACAGCACCGGCCCGCCCTCGACGGGCACGGCGTCCATGGCCTTGCCACCGGCCGCCACCGACAGCCCGAGTCCCAGCGACAGCCAGGACTTGCCGACCTTCGGCGGACCGGCGAGCAGGTTCACGCCCTCCGACAGGATGCCGGGCACGGCCCAGCGCGGTTCGGGGAACTCCGCCGCCATGAGCTGATCGGCGGTCCACGCGGTGCGCGGGCGAGGGGTGGGCGCGGGGGCGCCGGGCTCGCGGGGCACGGAGTACAGGTGCGGTCCGGTCATCGGTACGGGATCGGGGTTCGGAGTGGTCACGCGGCCACCGTCCTCGGGCGCTGGGCACCGGCCCGCAGGCCGGACGCGATGGTGCGGCGGGCTTCCCGCTCGCTCTGGCCGACGTGGAGAGCGGCGGCGGTGAGCTGGTCGGCCACCTCGGTTTCGCCCAGCTCGCCACCGGCAACCAGCTGCCCGAGGGCCACCGATGCGAGATAGAGGGCGTTGTTGTGCCCGTCCGGCGGTGAGCTGGTCACCCGCTCCAGTTCGGCCTTCAGGGCGGCCCGCAGGTACCGGCCGCGTCGGCCGGTGGTGGTCAGGGGCACGGTGACGGGCCGCTGCGGCGGCAGCGGCGCCGGGCGCAGCAGGTCGGCCAGCCAGGACGGGAGCGGGGCGGGCGGAGCGTCATGGACGACCGTGTAGGGCTTCCCGGCCGCGACGCTGCCGGGGCCGACGACGTAGCCGCCGTGGGCGCGGGTGTCGACCTTCCATCCCAGCTTCCCGGCGGTGTTCCGCAGTTCGGTCCCGGCCGGGGCGGTGAAGTACAGGTGAGTTCCGCCGCGTCCGGTGCGCACGGTGAAGGTCTGGCAGGGGTAGGGCTGGCCGTGCTGCTGCGCCAGCAGCGCCAGCGTGTCCTCGCCGCAGGTGACTCCTTCGGCTGCGAGGTCGGCGGGCGGGGTGTCGTCCTCGCCCTTGGGGGTGTCGAGGTCGACCACCACCAGCCCGGACGGGCCCGTGGCCACGCCGATGTTGTAGGCGCCGGTCGCCCAGCACCGGGCGATGCGCTCGGTGTCGGTGGTGGCGCGCTCCTCCCACGCTCGGACCGCCGGCCGCTTGTCGCCGGGAACGAGGGGGAAGACGTGCCAGCCGCGCTCGGCGGCGGATTGTGCCGCCAGGAGCAGCGGGAGTGTGCGGTGATGGGTCATGCTTGAGGTCTCCTGTTCTGTGATCGGGACCGGAGACCGGGGCGGGTGGCGTTCCTTGCCGGGAGACACCCGCCCCGGGCACGTCACTTGCGGCGGTTGTGCTTACTGCCGCGCTGCTGGTCGCGGGTATCGGTGAAGGTCCGCAGGACCATCACGGCGGCCACGCCGATGCCCAGCGCGCAGCCGCCCAGCGCGAGGGCGGTGACGGCGAGGGCCTGCAAGGTGGCGATCACCGTGGGGCCGACAAGAGCGAAGGCGGCCACCGCGCCGGCGCCCATGCCGCCACCGAGCAGCAGCCGGGTGGTGACCGGCGACAGCCGCGGCTGGTTCTGCTGGGGGATGACGAGGACCTGCGGCGGGGTGGCGTAGTACGGGAGCTGGCCGGGCTGCTGGATGACGGTCGGCAGCTGGTGGCCGTCGGCGGCCGGGAGGTAGGCGTCGGGCTGGACGGCGCTCGGCAGGTTCGGCGGGGTGTCCTCGGACATGACAGGTCCCCTTCTCAGAGGTCGCGGACGGCGTTGACGACGGCGGTGGTCAGTTCGTTGACCGGCTCGGCGGCGCCGGTGGCGGCGAGGTGGAAGCCGAACATCACGGCGATGAACGCGGCACCGGCGCTGAGGCTGTGGAACTTCAGCAGGAAGGCGAGCAGGACGCCGAAGACCAGGACGAGGGAGATGGTGACGACCATCGGAACGGACTCCTTCTCGGTGGGATGAGGGGCGGGGTCAGCGGGTGCCGTCGCGGTAGAGGGCGGCGGCGCGGTTGAAGATCCAGCGCCCGGCGCGGATGCGGATGCCGTGGCCCTTGCAGCGGCGGCAGTGCTTGCCCCGGCGGGGTGCGCCGCGCCGGGTGTGGCGGAGCTGGAAGCCCAGCCCGTTGCACTTGCGGCAGCGGCCGAACGGGCTGGCAGCGCACAGAGCTGCGTAACCGAGCGTGACGGCGAGCAGGCAGGCGATAGCGAGGGCTATGGGGGTCATGGAGGGCCTTCCCAGGTGGTTTCAGGATGCGCGAGGGGAGGGCCGCTATCCGCTAGCGGCCTGATCAGCGGCTATATGGGGCGCTAGCGGGGCCGCTAACGTTAGCGGGGGTCGCTGCTAGCGATAGCGGCCCCGGATCGTCAGCCCGCGTCCCGGTTTCCGTCACGTTCCGCAACTGCGGCGGTGACCTTGGCGCGCTCGATGCCGCGCCGGTTGACGACCTTGCCGCTGATGCGGCGGCCGATCTGCACGGTGTCGATGCCGTACGGCTTCAGAGCGGCGGTGAGCTGTTCGGCCGCCCAGTCGCCGTAGACCTCCGGCCGCAGTTCGCCCAGGCGCTCCGCCACCGTCTCGGACCACACCTTCGGCTCGCTGGCGGGGATGACGGCCAGGACGTCGGCGAGCAGGTCGTACCCGGCCGCCGCGTCGGTCTCGGGCTCCTCGCCCAGAGCGTGCCCGGCGAGGGTGCCGGCGTCCTCGCGGAGCTTGCGCGCCCGCAGGGCGATCCGGTCGGCCATGACCGCGTCGGCGAACACCGCCCGCACGATGCGGGCGTCGGCGCCTTCACCGACGAAGTAGCAGATGCCCTTGTCGGCCCAGGAGAACATCGTGGCCCGTACCCCGCGCTTGTAGGCGCTAGTGCCCAGCACCATGTCGTTCTCCAGCTGGCCCATGACCTTCAGGCACCACCGTGCGGAGGCGTTCGCGGAGACGCCGGTGGGCAGGGCCTTGGCGTCGGGGCGCTGGGTGGCCAGCAGGAGCACGATGCCGGTGGCCGGGCCGCGCTTGACCAGGTCGGTGCAGATCTCCTTGAACTCCTCGCCGTACTTGTCGTGCTCGAACCACACCTGGCACTCGTCCACCCCGACCACGATCGGGTGCAGCCCCAGGGAGCGCTTGTCGGCCAGTTCGCTGGTCACCTTCGACTCCGGGCAGATGTCGCGGGGCAGGGAGCGGATCGCCTTGGTGCGGCGCCGCAGTTCCTCGCGCAGTGCCCGCAGGTCGCGGATGGCGTACTCGATGTCCTCCTCGTCGTCTCCGGCGCGGTGCCGGTGGGCGACGCGGTCGCCGACCGGGTCGAGGTCGCCGGTGCCCTTCAGGTCGTAGGTGTGCAGCTCCGCCCGCGGGTCCAGGGCGGCGATGAGCAGCAGCAGCCGCAGCAGGAAGGTCTTGCCCATGCGCGGGATGGCGCCGATGACACCGGCGATGTACATGAGCGTGATGTTCACCCACCGGCCGCGCTGGTCGGTGCCGAACGCCACCGGCTTGAACAGGTCCACGGCACCGGATTTGGCCAGCGGCCAGGCCGGCTGCTTGGCCTTGGACATGTCCTGGTCTCCGACCCACAGCACCAGGCGGCCGGTGTGCTCCTCGGGGACCGCCTCGGGCCACACGCAGCCCAGCGGGCGGCGCAGCCCGGAGGCGAGCTTGTCCCGTTTGTCGATCACGTCCGTCACCGTCACCCCGTACGGCAGATCGCCCTCGGCCCGCCAGCCGGGCCCGTCCCGGGTGATGGGGGCGGTGAAGGTGAACCCGTCCCGGCCCTTGCCCTGCGCCTGGTTGATCGCCGGAATGCCCAGCGCACCGAGTGCGCGCAGCACGATGTCACTGGTGAGCTTCTGCGCCTTGGGCACCACCACGGCCCGATTGATGACCGGGTCATCGGCCGGAGCACCGAGCCAGCCCATCGCCAGCGTCACCACCACGGCGGCGAGCACGTTCAGCCAGACCGGGGCCAGGACGTACAGGGCCAGCACCGTGCCCACGCCGATCAGCGAGCCCAGCAGCCCCACGGCGGTGCGCAGCCGCACCCGGCGGTCCCGCTGCCTAGAGAGCTTCAGGTACTCCCCCGCGTCCTCCCGGCGCACCGCCGCCAGTCGGACCGGCTCGCCCTCGGCGTCGGCCATCCACCGCAGAGTGCCGCCGATGAACTTCGCGGCGCCCGCCGGGGCCCGCACCGCCAGCCGGGCGGCGTAGGCCGGAGTGCGCACCGTGTGGAAGGCGACGGTGTGGCCAACGTGTCCGGCCAGCCACCGCGCGGCGGCGGTGAACTCCTGCGTGGAGCGGGCCCAGTCCGGAACGATCGGCCGCCGCTCGGCCGACCGCACCCGGTCCATCAGCGTCGATCCCGCGCCGGACGGATCGGCCGATCGGTCGACCATCACCGGCACGGTCGGGCCACCCGATCCGTCGGCCGACTCGGCACCCGATCCGGTCGGCTCGGTGCGGGCCGACCGGACCTTGTCCAGGTCGACCACATCGCCGCGCGGGTCGGCGGTCATGTCCGCCTCCAGTCGGGCGAACAGTTCGTTCTCGTCCTCGTGATTCACTGAACTTCCTTCCATCTGTGGTGGGAGGTGCGGGGCCCGGTGCATCGCTTTGGTCGGTTGAGGACCGGGCCCCGTGGCGCTGTTCTTCAGGCGGCGATCAGGGACTCCGCGGCGGCCTGGTGGTCGTCCTGTTCGGTTCGCTCGGCGCGCAGGGTCTCGCGGAGCATCCGGGCGTTGGCCGGAGAGCAGCGGACCGCTTCCCGGATCGCCTCGGCCGTCAGCCGGTCCACCGGCCAATCGGTGGTGGCCTCCCGTGCCTGCGCCAGCAGCTCCTCACGAGTGCGGCGCGGTACCGCCTTGCTGCGGCCCTTGCCCGGCCGCGTGCGCGGGCGGCGCTTGGGCGCGCCGGGCTTCGGCTCCTCCGGCAGCGGCGCGCTCTCGGGCGTCGGCTCGGACCGCTCCGGCTCGGACTCGGGTGCCGGCGCCTGGGCACCATCGGGGGCGAGTTCGCCGAGTTTGAGCAGCACCCGGGTCCGGCGCGGCGCGGTCCGCCGCCAGCGGCGGCCGTAGCGCTCGCGCAAGTCGGCGCGGGCCAGCTGGCGTTCGCGCTCCCGCGCCAGGGCATCGCGGTAGCTGGTGGTCTCCCACAGCACCATCCGCCGCCATAGCGCGAAGGTGGAGGGGAAGGCCAGCAGCCAGCGCGAGCGGCGAATGCGCTCCATTCGCTGCCCGGTCGCGGCACCGATCCGCACCGCGTAGACGTGCGCGACGATCTCCGACAGCACCACCCACAGCAGCGGCATGGTGCCGTGCGCGAGCTTCGCCGACAGCGAGTGCCCGGCCGCGATGTTCAGCCAGCAGGTGACGAACGTCAGCGCCCAGGGCACGAACCGCACCCACGCCAGCGGCATCCCCATTCGGATCAGCAGCAGATTGGCCACCGTGAACGTCGGGATCGCGATGTCGATGCCCACCGGCAGCATCCACGGCTCGGAGAACCCCCACCGCTCCGCCGCCGCCGACACCGACGCGAACGAGGAAGCCAGGCCCAATCCGCCGACCGTGGCACCGGCCACCGCCGCCGCACCCAGCAGCGCCTTCTCACCACCCACCAGCGGCGGCACCGCCGCCCGGGTGTTCTCGGAAGTGGTGGTCACCGCTCGCCCTCCCCGCAGTGGTGGGTACCGGGGCGGCCGACACGGCGGCCGTTGACCGTGGCGAGTGCGGCCGGGGCCGTCTCGTCGGCCACGCACCAGCCACCGTCAGCGCGCTTGGCCGCGTACATGGCTTCGTCCGCCCGCCGCAGCGCGGACGGCAGGTCGGTGCCCGCAGGGACGGGCGCCGCGCCCAGCGAAACCGAGACCGGCAGGCGGCGGCCCTCGTACTCAACCGGCAGGCACAGCGCCAGCCGCACCGCCGCGAGCGCGCTCTCAGCTTCCTGGCGGCAGGGCACTACGGCGGCGAACTCGTCCCCGCCCAGCCGTCCCACCACACCGGTGCCGCAGATCCGTTCCAACCTGCCGCCGATGGCTGCCAGCACGGCGTCTCCGGCCGCATGGCCGTGAATGTCGTTGACCGCCTTGAAGTCGTTGACGTCTGCCAGCAGCACCAACGCCTCCTCGCCTCGCAGCAGCCGACGGGCCCTCGTCTCGAACACCTCCCGGGTCCACAACCCGGTCAGCGGATCCCGATGCGCGGCGGCGAGCTGCCTTCGCATCCACATCAGATGGGCCGACCACCCGGCCGCCAGCGGGGCCGCTGCCAGAGCGGCAGGAAGCAGCGTGCTCATGCCGCCACCTCCGTCCCGGAGTCGCGGCGGGTGCGAGCAGTGCGCCGCAGCGGCACCGCCTGGTGCAAGGCGGCGGCGAAGCGCGCGTCGCTCGCAGCGACCTCGTCCAGCTCGCCCTGCTCGCGCAGCTCCGCCAGGACCTCACGGGCCACGTCCAGCCGGGCCGCCCTCTCCTCGCGGCTCTCGCCCGGTACCCCGATGAACAGCTCACGGTCGATGCCTGCGGGCAGCTCATCAAGGCCATACGCCAACTCGACGAACTCTGAGGCGCTGACCGCCTCCTGCCGTCCTACGAACGTTCTCACCTGCACTCCTGTCATGGATCGGGACATGACTGATCGCGTCGGCCGTCGTTCTTTGCCGGGAGACGGCCGCACGAACCAGCGTGCACTAGTGCGCACTAGTTAGCAACCCCTGTGATGGTGCGCGCTAGCGCGGACTGGTGACTACCCTCGAAGCATGAGCCTTGCCGAGGACGACCCCAGACCGAAGCCGGTACAGATCGCAGATGAGCTGCGCCGCGAGATCACACGCATGAAGCCGGGCGCGAAGCTGCCCACCCGGAAGGAACTCGCGGAGCGCTTCGACGTCGCAGGGCAGACGGTCCAGAACGGTCTGGAGATCCTGCGGGCCGAAGGACTGATCTTCACAGCAGGCAATAAGGGGGTCTTCGTCTCGGACGGTGACCGCCCTACTCGTGACGTACATGAAGAACTCAAGGAAATCCGCTCCCAGATGCAGGCTCTTGCCGACCGGGTCAGCGCTCTGGAGGAACGCTGCGGCCCGAACGGCTCGTGATCTGGAAACCACCATGGCCGCTACTCAACGTGTGATGTAGATGACAGGAGGGGGCACAAGATCAGACAGGGGGACACGTCCCATGTCACCTGCTGTCCTCTTGACTGTCCCCCTTGAGCGCGCAGCAGACTCGGAGTAGGCACCGGGGAGGGCTCATGAGCGACGACAGGCCAGACTGGGCACGGCGCATCGCGACCGAGCGGCAGGCACGCGAGTGGTCACAGCTCCAAGCGGTACGGGCGCTGCGCGCCCATGCTCCGACCGAGCTGCCGAGCGACGAAAGCATGGTCCGCCAGTGGAAGCGGTGGGAGGCCGGCACCATGCCGGGCGAGTTCTACCGCCCGCTCATCGCCGCGACCTTCGGAACCGTCACGCACTCCATCTTCCCCGCTCCCTCGCGGCGCGACGCCGATTCCGAGATCGCTCTGGCCAGCGGGATGGAGACGCTGGAAATCCTTAACCGCCTCAACCGGTCGGACGTGGATGAGGCGACCCTCGACGCCCTGCGCATCACCACGGACCGGCTCTGCTCCGAGTACCCGTACATGCCGAGCGAGCAGCTGCTCGTAGAGGGCCGCCAGTGGATGCGGCGGGTGGTCGAGCTGACGCGGAAGAACCTCACTCTCGCCCAGCACCGCGAAGTGCTCGCACTCTCCGGCTGGCTCGCGCTGCTGGTGGGCTGCGTCGAGTACGACACGGGCAACCGCCACGGGGCCGAAGCCACGCGCCGGGCCGCACTGTCCATCGCCA
Organism: Streptomyces sp. ICN903; assembly: GCF_022015835.1. Lineage (NCBI taxonomy): Bacteria > Bacillati > Actinomycetota > Actinomycetes > Kitasatosporales > Streptomycetaceae > Streptomyces > Streptomyces sp. ICN903. The sequence continues at coordinate 12,954 of NZ_JAKMAY010000133.1, forward strand.
CCGAGTCGGACCATGCGGAAGTCGCCGGTTGGGCTCATGAGATGCGCGCTTGGTTCTCCCTCACCACCGGCGACTACCGGGGTGTCATCGCCGCGGCCCAGGCCGGGGCGGAAGTCGCCGGCAACCACAGCGTCGCGGTGCAGCTCGCCGGTCAGGAAGCGAAGGCGTGGGCGCGCCTCGGCGACCGGCGACAGGTCGAGATCGCCCTCGACAAGGGGCGGCGGCTCCTCGAAGGGATGCCCTACCCGGAGAACCTGGACAACCACTTCGTGGTGGACCCGGCGAAGTTCGACTTCTATGCCATGGACTGCTACCGCCTGGTGGGCGAGGACCGGCTCGCTCGGTCACTGGCGGAAGAAGTCTTGCGCGTCGGCACCGACTTCGACGGCACCGAGCGCTCCCCCATGCGCAACGCCGAAGCGCGCGTCACGCTGGGCGTGGCAGCAGCCCGTGAGGGCGACCTCGAACAAGCGGTGACGTACGGCGAGCGCGCTCTCCAGGGAGAACGCCAGTCCGTGCCGTCGCTCATCATGACCAGCCGCGAGCTAGCAGCCGAGATGCGCAAGCGCTACGCCACCGAGTCGGCGGCCCAGGACTACCTCGGGCACCTGCGGACTCTTGCCAGCGCCAAGCCCGGTTTCATGCCGTCGTAAAGGCGGCATCGCGTGGAGGCTCCTCCTCGAAGGGAGGGGCCTCCACGCGTACCGTGTGGCTAGTCTTCAGGCCGTTCCTCGCCAGGCTTCCGTGTTCGGGGCTGCTCATCACCCCATACCGTCGGCGCTGAGCGCCGGGGAACAAGCGGAAGGATGACCGCGAGTACAGCAGCCGTGGTGCCCAACGGAGTAGCCAGCTGCGGGAAGGCAGCGACCGCAACGAGCACTATCAGCGCGATGCATCCGAGGATGTAGGGCCACCAAGATCGCTGGCGTTGAGAATTGTCAGCGCCCCCGCGTACTGTCATAGACGCACCTACCTTTCTGGACTGATCAGGTGTACGGACGGCCTCCCGCTGGCACGGGGGGCCGTCGCCTTGTGGAGGCAACTAGCCCTGAAGGCCGGGACCAGTCTGACGCACGCCTCTGACAGCTAGGGCGGGTCGAGGTCAACGCATGGGGCCGGAGGGCCCTCTTATCCACAGCAGCAAACAGCGCTGACAGCTAGCTTTCGCCTTCTCCGCTCGCGCCATACCAGTGGGCACCGACAAGATGCGCGAGCCGTCCGGACAGGCTCTGACCTGCCCTTTAAGTGCTGACCCGCGTTCATACTGCCTCACCACCAAAGAGAGAAGAGGCAGATCGGCCCCTCTGCTGTGGACAGGTAGGCCCCTGTGGATAACCGGGTCCCTGACACGGGACTCCGTCAGGAAGAACCTCCGGAAGTCATACGCCTTGCCGAACACGTGCACGTTGTTTCCCTGACACCGAAGACGCGTCCCCCCTGTCCGGCTGTCCGGTCAGCTCGCTGACCTGCGTTTCCAGGTGAGGGGACCGCCCCAGGGCTGTCCCACCTGTCCCCCACTCAACGGACTGCCGCAGGAGATTGGTGGAGTAGCCGAAGGACTTGATCTTCCCCCCTTGCCACATCAACTTCGAGAAGAGAGACGTTGCAGTGATGTCAGGCACCTAGTTGGGCGCGTAACCCATGTATGAGCTGTCCGATCTTTAGCTGCAACATCGACGCCTCGATGTTGCAGCCGCCCGGCGGAGCCGGGCTCCCGACCGGCGCGCTGTCGCGAAAGCCCTCGTGTCCGGGCTCCAACCTGCACCACCTCAGCACCACATGCAGCAGGTAGTCACGGTCAACCGCGGTGCAAGCGTCTGCCGTTCCAGCACCCCCAATGACGTTCCTTCGCAGGTAGCAGGCGCTATAGCGCAAGATCCTTACGGGATTCCCAAGCTCAGAGCGCGGGTTCGATTCCCGTCACCCGCTCCATGACGAAGGCCCAGGTCGGCGACCTGGGCCTTGTTCGTTGCCCGGACCTCTCGGCGCCGTTCCAAGCGTCCCGTGCCAGATCCGTGCCACGCGGGCCGGGCCGGCGCCCCGGCTCAAAAGGCACGGTGCGGCGGCGCTTCACCCGGCACGCTCCGGCCCGGGGGGCGGGCGG
>NZ_JAKMAY010000134.1:0-15040 GCF_022015835.1 Streptomyces sp. ICN903
ACGCCCCCCACACGGACCAGGCGCCGCACACCCCGTACGTTCAGCACACCCCCCACGCCCAGTACACCGATCCCGTCGTCGCGGCCCTGGGCGGGCTGGGCACGGCGGTCGACTGCGCCGGCGTGCGCAGCCTGTCCCTGGAGGGCCCGCACGTGCTGTGGCTCGTCGTGGACGGGGCCCTGGACCTGTTCGCCGTCGGCTCGGTGAATTCGGGCCACTGGCACTTCCTGGGCCGGCTGGGGGCGGGCACGCTGCTGCTGGGCCCGGTCGAGGGCCCCGAGCACACCCTGGTCGGACGCCCCCTGGAGGGCTGCCGGCTGCACCGCGTCGAGCTGCGGGAGCTGCCCCACCCCGCCCAGGCCGCCCCCGCACGGGGCGCGGACGGCTGGGACACCGGGCAGTGGACGGCGGGCCGGTGGGCCGGGGCGGCCACCGGGGCCGCCCCGGCCGACGGCTGGGGGAGCGGCGGAACCGGCCCGTGGGACAAGGCCGCCGGCCGGCTCGGCCCTCTGGAGCAGGCGTTCGCGCTCGGCATCGGCCGCGGCCTGCGGGTGCTCTACGAGGCGCCGCTGGACGGCCCCGCCCCCACCGACGGGCACGGGCACCCGGCCGACGACGACGTGCTGTGGATGCACGTCGCCCCCGGCAGCGTGCTGTACGGCGCCGCCTACCAGGCGGAGGCCGCGGGCACGCTGCTGGTCGACACGGCGATGTGGCAGGGCATGGTCGACCAGCAGTACCGGCTGCTGTACGCCCTGGACCGCTGGATCGAGGAGCTGGAACGCACCCACGAGGACCGCACCGCGGCCGGCATCGAGGCCGGCGAGGCCGCCCGCACCCAGGCGGACCAGGCGCTGCTGGCCTCCATCGGCCGCCCCGCCCGCACCCCCCGGCGCGGCGCGGGCGACGACGCGGTCCTCGCCGTCTGCCGGCTGGTGGCCGGGCGGGCCGGCATCACCCTGACCGAGCCGGGCGGCGCGGGCGGGGCGGGCGCCGTCCCCGAGCGCACGGACCCGATCGAGCGCATCGCGATCGCCTCCGGCGTGCGCACCCGCACCGTCAGGCTCACCGGACGCTGGTGGCGCGAGGACAGCGGCCCCCTGGTGGGCCGCCGCACCCGGGGCCCGGCGGGACCGGAGTCCGGGGAGGGCGCGCCCGTGGCGCTGCTGTGGCGGCGCGGCGGCTACGAGGCGGTGGACCCGGCCACCGGCGAACGCGAACGCGTCGGCGCCTCCGGCGCGGCCCGCATCGAGCCGCGCGCCGTGATGTTCTACCGCCCGCTGCCCGACCGCCCGCTGGGCCTGCCCGGACTGCTGCGCTTCGGCGTGCGCGGCACCCGCGCCGAACTGCGCGACCTGGCCCTGGGCGGCCTGGTCGCCGTCGGCCTGGGCGCACTGGTGCCCATCGCCACCGGCAAGGTGCTCGGCGAGTACGTGCCCGGCGGCGAGACCGGGCTCATCGTGCAGACGGCCCTGGCGCTCATCGCCGCCGGCGTCGTCTCGGCCGCCTTCATGCTGATGCAGAACACCGCCGTCCTGCGGCTGGAGGGCCGTATCGAGGCGACGCTCCAGCCCGCTGTGTGGGACCGGCTGCTGCGGCTGCCGACGACGTTCTTCGCGGGCCGCTCCACCGGCGAGCTGGCCGGCGCGGCCATGGGCGTCGGCGCCATCCGCCGGGTGCTCTCCGGCATCAGCACGGTGGCCCTGCAGGCGACCACCGTGGGCGCGGTCAACCTCGTCCTGCTGCTGGTCTACAGCGTGCCGCTGGCGCTGGCGGCGATCGCCCTGCTGCTGGTCGTCGCCGCGGTCTTCCTGGTGCTGGGGCTGTGGCAGCTGCGCTACCAGCGGCAGCTGGTGAAACTCGGGCTCAAGCTGGACAACCGCGCCTTCCAGACCCTGCGCGGACTGCCCAAGCTGCGCGTCGCCGCGGCCGAGAGCTTCGCCTACGCCGCCTGGGCGCGGGAGTTCGCCCGCACCCGCGAGCTCCAGCGGCGCATCGGCCGGATCAGGAACGCCGTCTCCGTCCTCAACGCGGTCTACCTGCCGCTGTGCACGCTGGCGATGTTCATGCTGCTGGCCGGGCCGGCCCGCGGCAGCATGTCCGCCGCCGAGTTCCTCACCTTCAACACCGCCGTGACGATGATGCTGTCCTCGGCCACCCAGCTGACCGGCGCGCTGATCTCGGCCGCCGCGGTGCTGCCGATGTTCGAGCAGGTCAGGCCGATCCTGAACGAGCTGCCGGAGGTGGACGGCGGCAGTGTGCCGCCGGGCGAGCTGAGCGGCGCCGTCGAGGCCCGGCAGCTGACCTACCGCTACGGCGACGACGGCCCGCTGGTCCTGGACGGCGTGGACCTGAGGATCGGGCCGGGCGAGTTCGTCGCGATCGTCGGGGCCAGCGGCTGCGGCAAGTCGACGCTGCTGCGGCTGCTCATCGGCTTCGACCGGCCGGTCTCCGGCAGCGTGCTCTACGACGGCCAGGACCTGGCGGCCCTGGACCGGACGGCCGTGCGCCGCCAGTGCGGCGTCGTCCTGCAGAACGCCCAGCCGCTGACCGGCTCGATCCTGGAGTGCATCCGCGGCGCCGAGCCGTTCACGCCGGAGGAGGCGTGGGAGGCGGCCGCCATGGCCGGTCTGGCCGAGGACATCAAGGCCATGCCCATGGGCATGCACACCATGCTGTCGGACGGCGGCGGCACCATCTCCGGCGGCCAGCGCCAGCGGCTGATGATCGCCCAGGCGCTGATCCGCAGGCCGCGCATCCTCTTCCTGGACGAGGCCACCAGCGCGCTGGACAACGAGGCCCAGAGCGTGGTCATGGCCTCCACCCGCGCCCTGCGCTGCACCCGCGTCGTCATCGCCCACCGGCTGTCGACCGTCATGGACGCCGACCGGGTGATCGTCATGTCGGACGGCCGGGTGGTGCAGCAGGGGGCTCCCGCGGATCTGCTCGCCGACACCGGCGGCCTCTTCCACGAGCTGGTCCGCCGCCAGCTCGGCTGACCGGCCCCGGCCCCGCTCTCCGGCCCGGTCCCTGCCCGGAAACCCGCCCGGAGACCCGACCGGAACCTCGTTTGGACGGCCCCGGCGACCGGCCGGATCCCGCCCCGCCGCGGCACCTCGTACCCAGACCGGGAGGGCGGTGTCTGTGACGGTTGTCACCGCACGGGTGTGAGCTGCGATTTATGCCGGGCACACCGACGGGACTAACCTGCAAGGCGGACATGCCGCGCGCTCCGCAGACGCCGCGGCCACGCGGCACGCCCACGCTGACAACGAACCGCGACACCACAACTAGGGACGGACGCGCGTGGACCTGTTCGAGTACCAGGCGAGGGATCTCTTCGCCAAGCATGACGTACCGGTGCTGGCCGGTGAAGTCATCGACACGCCCGAGGCGGCGCGCGAGGTGACCGAGCGACTCGGCGGTCGCGCGGTCGTCAAGGCGCAGGTCAAGACCGGCGGCCGGGGCAAGGCCGGCGGTGTGAAGCTGGCCTCCGACCCGGACGACGCCGTCGAGAAGGCCCGCCAGATCCTGGGCATGGACATCAAGGGCCACACCGTTCACAAGGTGATGCTGGCCCAGACCGCGGACATCGCGGAGGAGTACTACGTCTCCTTCCTGCTGGACCGCGCCAACCGCACCTTCCTCGCGATGGCGTCCGTCGAGGGCGGCATGGACATCGAGGAGGTCGCGGCCACCAAGCCCGAGGCCCTGGCCAAGATCCCGGTGGACGCCGTCGAGGGCGTCACCGAGGCCAAGGCCCGCGAGATCGTCGAGGCCGCGAAGTTCCCGGCCGACGTCGCCGACGCGATCGTCGACGCCGTGCAGAAGCTGTGGACCGTCTTCGTCAAGGAGGACGCCCTCCTCGTCGAGGTGAACCCGCTGGTCAAGACCGGCGACGGCCGGATCATCGCGCTGGACGGCAAGGTGTCCCTGGACGCCAACGCCGAGTTCCGCCAGCCGGACCACGCCGCCCTGGAGGACAAGGCCGCGGCCAACCCGCTGGAGGCCGCCGCCAAGGCCAAGGGCCTGAACTACGTCAAGCTCGACGGCCAGGTCGGCATCATCGGCAACGGCGCGGGCCTGGTCATGAGCACCCTGGACGTCGTCGCCTACGCCGGTGAGAACCACGGCGGCGTCAAGCCCGCCAACTTCCTCGACATCGGCGGCGGCGCCTCCGCCGAGGTCATGGCCAACGGCCTGGAGATCATCCTCGGCGACCCGGACGTCAAGTCCGTCTTCGTCAACGTCTTCGGCGGCATCACCGCCTGCGACGCCGTCGCCAACGGCATCGTGCAGGCCCTGGAGCTGCTGAAGTCCAAGGGCGAGGACGTCTCCAAGCCGCTGGTGGTGCGCCTCGACGGCAACAACGCGGAGCTGGGCCGCAAGATCCTGAACGACGCCGACCACCCGCTGGTGCAGCAGGTGGACACCATGGACGGCGCGGCCGAGCGTGCCGCCGAGCTGGCCGCGAAGTAACGAAGGACGAGGACACCGACAACAATGGCTATCTTCCTCACCAAGGAAAGCAAGGTCATCGTCCAGGGGATGACCGGCTCCGAGGGCCAGAAGCACACCCGGCGCATGCTGGCCTCCGGCACCAACATCGTCGGCGGCGTCAACCCGCGCAAGGCGGGCACGACCGTCGACTTCGACGGCACCGAGGTGCCCGTCTTCGGCACGGTCAAGGAGGCCATGGAGGCCACCGGCGCCGACGTCACCGTCGTCTTCGTCCCGGAGAAGTTCACCAAGAGCGCGGTCATCGAGGCGATCGACGCCGAGATCCCGCTCGCCGTGGTGATCACCGAGGGCATCGCCGTCCACGACACCGCCGAGTTCTGGGCCTACGCGGGCTCCAAGGGCAACAAGACCCGCATCATCGGCCCGAACTGCCCCGGTCTGATCACCCCCGGCCAGTCCAACGCGGGCATCATCCCGGCCGACATCACCAAGCCGGGCCGCATCGGCCTGGTCTCGAAGTCCGGCACGCTGACGTACCAGATGATGTACGAGCTGCGCGACCTCGGCTTCTCGACCTGCGTCGGCATCGGCGGCGACCCGATCATCGGCACCACCCACATCGACGCCCTCAAGGCGTTCGAGGCCGACCCCGACACCGACCTGATCGTGATGATCGGCGAGATCGGCGGTGACGCCGAGGAGCGGGCCGCGGACTTCATCAAGGCCAACGTCACCAAGCCGGTCGTCGGCTACGTCGCGGGCTTCACCGCGCCCGAGGGCAAGACCATGGGCCACGCCGGCGCCATCGTCTCCGGCTCCTCCGGCACCGCCCAGGCGAAGAAGGAGGCCCTGGAGGCCGCGGGTGTGAAGGTCGGCAAGACGCCGTCCGAGACCGCCCGCCTGGCGCGCGAGCTGCTCGCCGGCTGACACGGCCGGGCACAGCCGCCACAGCCGGCGCGGGCCCGCACCCTGGAACCCAAGGCTCCGGGTGCGGGCCCGCGCCGTTCACGAAACCCCCGCGGGGCCACGGGTCCGCGAGCGGTCCGGCGGGCCCTGGAGGCCGCACTCAGCGGGCCGCCCGGTCCTGCTGCCCGCCCGGGGAGGACTCGGAAACGGCCGGGGCCCCGGCCTCCCGCGGCGCCTGCCGGGCGGAGTCGTGCGCCTGCGGTCCGGCCAGGGACGCCAGCACCGCCGCCGCGGCCACCAGCGCGGTCGCCCCGAACGAGGCGCCCGTCCGCAGCCGCACCGTCCGCTCGCTGCCGTCGCGCGCCGTACGGGCGGACGGGAGTCCGGGCAGGGAGCCGGCGTCCGCCAGCTCCTCCAGCATCGAGCGGATGATCTCCCTGCGCCGGTCCGGCGCGACACGGCGCAGGCCGGGCACGTACTCGGCCAGCGCCTCGCGCGCGTGCATCAGCCGTGCGGCCGTGGCGGCGGTGCTCGCCTCGCTCTCGGCGGCCGTCTCCGACAGCCCCAGCCCGAGGCCGTCGTGGAGCAGCAGCGTGCGGCGGTAGGAGGGCGGCAGGTCCAGCAGTGCCTCCGGTGGCAGCCTTCCGCCCTTCGCCCCGCCCTCCGTCCCGCCCTCCGTCCTGTTCGCCGCCCCGTCCCTCCGGGCCGCACGGCGGCGGGGGTCCAGCCGGTGCCAGGGCGAGAGGGCGTGGTCGTAGGCCGCCGTCCGCACCCAGCCGGCCGGATCCCGGTCCACGGCGACCTCGGGCCACCGCTCCCACGCCTGCCGGAAGGCGTGGCGTACGGCCCGTCCGGCCAGTTCCCGGTCGCCGGTGAGCAGATACGTCTGGCGCATCAGCGGCCGGGCCAGGCGCGCGTACAGCAGGTCGAACGCCTCGGCCGGCCCGTCCGCCGCCTCCGGGTGGGGGAGGTCCGCGGTCTCCGTGAGCCCGGACGACGGCCCGGTGGCGGGCTCATCGTGCTCGTCGGCTTCCGGGGCCGCGTCCCCGGCGGGCGCGGGGAGGGAGAGTGTCTCGGTCATGCTGGCCGCCCCCTACGGGTCGTCATGATTGCGGCGGTATGGATGCCATACCGCCGCACTGTATGAAAAAACTGCATAGCGTACTGTGTGCGACACATCGACTTTTTCCCTGTTCCCCGGGCGAATCGGGCGTTGTTGGCAGCATGTCGGCGTGTATCCCATGACCCGCCGCGACGCGTCGCCCTCCCCACCGCCCCCGCATGCCCTCGCGCTCGTCCGTCATGCGCCGGTTCCTCCCCGCGACCGTCTTCTGGACGGTGTGATGGCCGCGGGCCTGGGCCTGGGCGGAATCGCAGTCCTCGTCATGCTGCTGTGGATCACCTCACCCCACCCCGACGACGGTCCCGGCGGCGCGCTGCGCATCGCCGCCGACCTCTGGCTGTTGGCACACGGTGCCCCCCTCATCCGTACCGAAACCCTCAGCGGTTCCCCCGCGCCGGTCGGGCTGGTGCCCCTGCTGCTGTGCGCCGTGCCGGTGTGGCTGCTCCACCGCACGGCCAGCGGCGCGGCCCGGGGGCCGGCCTCCGCACGAGTCCCCGACCGGGTTCCCGGCCCTGTTCCCGACCGCGCCCCCGGCCGGGGAGCCGGTGCGGGTTCCGGCGCGGGTTTCGGTGCGGGGGACACGGGCGCGGCATGGCGTGCCACATGCTGGATCGTCACCGGGTACCTGCTGGTCGCGGCGGCCGTCACCTTCTACGCGGCCTCCGGCCCCATCCGGGTCGATCCGCTGGGCGCCGCGCTGCGCCTGCCCGCCGTGGCGGCCGCGGCCGCCACGGCGGGGACGTGGACGGGCCTGGGGCGGCCGCTGCCCGATGCCCCGCCGCGTCTCCTGCGCCGGATGCGCCGGATGCGCCGGCGGACGGAGCGGCCGGTGCTCACCCGCGCCGCCGCGTCGGCCGCCCTGCGCGGCGCCGCCGCGTCGGCCGCGGCGCTGTGCGCCGGGGGCGCACTGCTGGCGGCGGGCGCCCTGCTCTGGCATGTGGCCACAGCTCGGCGGGCCGCCTTTCCGCCGCCGGAACAGTGGGCCCCGACGTGGCCGGGCCTGACCGCGGCCCTGCTGCTGGCCCTGGCCCTGACGCCCAACGCGGCCGTCTGGGGCGCGGCGTACGGCCTCGGCCCAGGGTTCACGCTCGGGGGAGGCAGCGCGGTGCGCCCCGCGGCCGTGACCGGCCTGCCGCCGCTGCCGGACTTCCCGCTGCTGGCAGCCGTACCGGCCGAAGGGCCGGGCACCCCCGCGACCTGGGCCGTAGCGCTCGTGGTCCCGCTGGCGGGCGGAGGGCTCGCGGCGTGGTGCGCGGCGCGCGCGGCCGTGCCCGCCGCGGGAGGCCCCGCGGTACTGGACGGACGGGCGACCGCCTGTGCGGTCGCGCTGGCCGCCTGCGGCTGCGGCGCGGCGATGGCGGCGCTGGCCGCGTGCGCGGGCGGTCCGCTGGGCACGGGGGCGCTGGCCCGTCTCGGACCGGACTGGCGGCTCACCGGGGCCGCGGCGCTGGGCTGGACGGCAGGCCTGGGGGTGCCTGCGGCCCTGGCCATGCGGGCCTGGCGGCTGCGCCCGGCCCGCGGACGCTGACGTCCGGCGGCCGCGAGGCCACCGGAGGTCCCCCGCGCCCGTCGCGGACGCCGTGGCGTCCGTGACCGCGCCCCGCCTCACTCCTCGCGTTCGGGATCACCGAACAGCGGGCGCAGCTGCTCGGGCAGGTGCCGCTCGCACGCCTGGCGCGAGGCGTTGGTGAGGGCGTCCTCGACGCAGACGAAGTAGTCGCGGTAGACGAGCTGGACGGTGAACTGCGCGGCGATGATCAGCAGCGCGAGGATCCCGGTGACCAGCCCGGTCACCGCCGCCGCCAGCTGCGGTCGGCCCGAGCGGCCGGCCTCCGGGCCGGCGGGGGCGGGAGCCCGGCCCGCGCCGGGCTCCGGCGCGGCGGAACGGTCGGTGCCGGCCACGTCCTCGGGCCGGGCGGCCGCCCGGCCGGTCTCCGCGCCGGAACCGGTGCCTCCGGCGCCGCCGTCCGTACCGCCGTCCGCGCCCGGCTTGCCGCGGATGGCGCCGACGCCCCAGTACACGGCCAGCGCACCCAGCGGCACCGCCAGCCAGGGGAAGCCGAAGAAGGCGAAGATCAGCCCCCAGCCGCCGATGACCAGGGCGTACCGGGCCCGGCGCTGGACGGGGTCGGTCGGGTCCCAGCGCATACCGCCGGGAGCGCCGCCCTGCCCGCCGTTCTGCTCCGGACGGCCGCCGCTGCCGAAACCGCCGCTCTGGCGGCCCGGCTGGCGGCTGCTCCACCTGCTGCCCCAGTCGGGCGAGGAGCCCTCCGGCCGGTCGCCGCCGCGGCCGTCGCCGTCGCCGCCCCCGTCGCCTCGCGGGGAGTCCGGCGAGCCGGAGGGGCCGGACGCGTCGGACCCCCGGTACCCGCGCGGACGCCAGGGCTGCTCGGGGCGGCCCTCGGGCGGCGCGGCGAAGGGGTTGTCGTCCTCCCGGTCGCGGACGAGCCGGCCGCCGGGGAGCGAGCCGGGGAGAGGCAGGCCGAAGGGAGGCAGGTCGGAGGGGGACGGGCCGGCGGGGCGCCGCGGCCGGAGCGGGCCCGGGGCGGTACCGGCCGGGATCCCGGTCGAGTTCTCAGGGGCCGCGCGGCGTCGTCGGTCCGTCATGTGCTCTGTGTCTTCCCCTAGATGTCGTCCCGGCCCCGGGCCGTTCGCCGATGTGTGGCCCTGACGCTACCGGGCGGCCGTCCCCCCGTCCCGAGGGGGCCTTCCGGTGTGCCGGTATCGTTGCTGACGGTCGGCCGCTTCGTAGGGTTCCCCGGATTCGTCCGCCCCACGGATTCGTACGACCGTACAAAGCCGCACCGTCCCACCGAGAGATCCGAGAAGAGCCTCGTCGTGGCTTCCGCTTCCCGTTCCTTCGCCTCCCACTCCCCGGCCCGCGTCGTGGTCCTCGTATCGGGTTCGGGCACGAACCTCCAGGCGCTCCTCGACGCCGTCGCCGAGGAGCGGCCGGACGCCTTCGGCGCCGAGATCGTCGCCGTCGGGGCCGACCGCGACGGCATCGCCGGGCTGGAGCGTGCCGAGCGCGCCGGGCTGCCCACCTTCGTCTGCCGGGTGCGCGACCACGCCGGCCGGGACGCCTGGGACCGCGCGCTGGCCGAGGCGGTGGCGGCCCACGAGCCCGATCTGGTGGTCTCCGCCGGCTTCATGAAGATCGTGGGCAAGGAGTTCCTCGCCCGGTTCGGCGGGCGCTTCGTCAACACCCACCCCGCCCTGCTCCCCAGCTTTCCCGGCGCCCACGGCGTGCGCGACGCGCTCGCGTACGGCGTGAAGGTCACCGGGTGCACCGTCCACTTCGTCGACGACGGCGTCGACACCGGCCCGATCATCGCCCAGGGCGTGGTCGAGGTGCGGGAGGAGGACGACGAATCCACGCTCCACGAGCGGATCAAGGAAGTCGAGCGGCGGCTGCTCGTCGACACGGTGCGACGCATCGCCCGCCACGGCTACCGCATCGAGGCAAGAAAGGTCATTCTCGGTCATGACTGAAGGCTCCGAGACCACCACCGAGACCCACGAGGCCACCAGGCGGCCCGTCCGCCGCGCGCTGGTCAGCGTCTACGACAAGACGGGCCTGGAGGAGCTGGCCCGCGGCCTGGACGCGGCGGGCGTCAAGCTCGTCTCGACCGGCTCGACGGCCGCGCGGATCGCCGCCGCGGGTGTGGAGGTCACCCGGGTCGAGGAGCTGACCGGCTTCCCCGAGTGCCTGGACGGCCGGGTGAAGACCCTCCACCCGCGCGTGCACGCCGGAATCCTGGCCGACCTGCGCCTGGAGGACCACCGTCGGCAGCTCGACGAGCTGGACGTGGAGCCCTTCGACCTCGTCGTCGTCAACCTCTACCCCTTCCGGGAGACCGTCGCCTCCGGCGCCTCCCCGGACGAGTGCGTGGAGCAGATCGACATCGGCGGCCCGTCGATGGTCCGCGCCGCGGCCAAGAACCACCCGTCCGTCGCCGTCGTCGTCAACCCCGGCCGCTACGGCGAGGTGCTGAAGGCCGTCGCCGACGGCGGCTTCGACCTCGCGACGCGCAGGCGGCTGGCCGCCGAGGCGTTCGCACACACCGCGGCCTACGACGTGGCCGTCGCCTCCTGGTTCGCGACCGACCACGCCCCGGCCGACGACTCCGGCTTCCCCGAGTTCCTCGGCACCGCCTACCGGCGCTCGAACGTGCTGCGCTACGGCGAGAACCCGCACCAGGCCGCCGCCCTCTACAGCGACGGCACCGGCGGTCTGGCCGGCGCCGAGCAGCTGCACGGCAAGGAGATGTCCTACAACAACTACACGGACACCGAGGCCGCGCGCCGGGCCGCCCACGACCACGCCGAGCCGTGCGTGGCGATCATCAAGCACGCCAACCCCTGCGGCATCGCCGTCGGCGCGGACGTCGCCGAGGCCCACCGCAAGGCCCACGCCTGCGACCCGCTGTCCGCCTTCGGCGGTGTGATCGCCGTCAACCGCCCGGTCTCCGTCGCCATGGCCGAGCAGGTCGCCGAGATCTTCACCGAGGTCATCGTGGCCCCGGACTACGAGGACGGCGCGGTGGAGGTGCTGGCCCGCAAGAAGAACATCCGCGTGCTGCGCTGCCCCCAGGCCCCGGCCGCCCGCCTGGAGCACAAGCCGGTCGACGGCGGCGCGCTGCTCCAGGTCGCCGACCGCCTCCAGGCCGACGGCGACGACCCCGCCGCCTGGACGCTCGCCACCGGCGAGGCGCTGGGCGAGGCGGAGCTGGCGGAGCTGGCCTTCGCCTGGCGGGCCTGCCGGGCGGTGAAGTCCAACGCGATCCTGCTGGCCAGGGACGGCGCCACCGTCGGTGTCGGCATGGGTCAGGTCAACCGGGTGGACTCCGCCAAACTCGCCGTCCAGCGCGCCGGCGAGGAGCGGGCGCGCGGCTCCTACGCGGCCTCCGACGCCTTCTTCCCCTTCCCCGACGGCTTCCAGGTCCTGGCGGACGCGGGCGTGCGGGCGGTCGTCCAGCCGGGCGGCTCGGTCCGCGACGAGCAGGTGGTCGAGGCGGCGAAGGCGGCGGGTGTGACGATGTACTTCACGGGCACCCGGCACTTCTTCCACTGAGGTGGACGCACGTCAGGCCGCGCCCCGGCGGGGGCGCGGCCTGCGGTGTGCCCGGGCCGCCGCAGCGGCCTTCGGGCCCGCGGGTCTCAGGTCCGCGGGCGGTTGAACCAGGCCGCCGACTCGGCGGAGGACAGCAGCACGATGCAGACGATGCCGAGCACCAGCCACAGCAGCCCGAGCGGCAGCGTGGCCAGGCCGACCAGCACCAGGACGGCCGACCAGACGACGCCCGCGATCCGCAGTCCGTTGCCGCCCTGCGGGAACTTCGCGGCCAGGACGATGCCGGCGATCGCGTGGAGCAGGAAGAAGACGAACATCGCGTAGTAGATCCCGGTGCCCACGCCCAGATCACCGTAGGTCTCCTCCAGGTCCTCCTCGGCCGCGGCGAAGGTGACGATCGCCAGCAGTGAGAAGAGGGCCTGGAGCCCGCCGGTGATGAAGAAGATCATCCGGGACGAGTTGACCTTGCCCGGCATCGCTCCGGGCGGCCCCCCGGGCGGTCCGGTGGGGGAGCCCATCGGGCCGGGCGGCGGAGCCAGCGGGTGCTCCTCGGCGCCGCCGAAGGGGCCGTAGTGCCCGCCCGGCGGGTTGCTCGGCTGCCCTCCGGGAGGCCGGTCGTACGGGTTCTTCCGGTAGGGGTCGTTCGGGGTGTTCGGGTCGGAGCTGCTCATGGCGTTCTCCTCCGGTTCCTCCGGTTCGTCCGGGCGGTCTGTGCGGCGACCGGACGCCGGGGGGCCGTACCCCGGTCCCCCGCGGTACGGCCCCCGATGTCCGCGCCCTCGCGCGGCGCCCGCCGGGCGGGCCGCGCCACTCCCTCAGGGAGCACCCTTCCCAGTACCGGCCCGCGCATCCCCGGCGGATGCGGGGACGCGCCGGAACGGGGGAGGAACCGGTGGACGGGACTACTGCTGCTTCACGACGACGCTCTTGATCACCTTGTCGGCGAAGGTCTGCTTCCTGTCGTCCCACAGCGGCCACAGGTAGCCGATGTAGCAGGCCGCGCCGTCCAGGAAGTGCGCCAGCTTGCGCACGAAGGCCATGCCGAAGCCGAGCGGCTGCCCGTCGGCCTCCCGCAGCACGCTGATCTTCAGGGCCTTCTTGCCCGGGGTCTGCCCGGTCTTGCCCTCCTTGTGGACCAGCCACAGCTGGCCGGCCAGGGAGAGCAGGGCGCCGACGGCGATCAGCGGCCAGGCGCTGCCGGGCACGTCCGCCGCGTTCTGCGCGCAGATCGTGTCACCGATCGGGCAGTTCTCGGCCGCGTCGATGACCGCGCCGAGGAACTGCCCGTATCCGACGGCCATCAGGATCCCGGGGATCAGGCCGATGATCAGGCCGTCCAGCAGGGTCGCGCCGACCCGGGCGCCCCAGCCCGCGTACGGCGGCATGCCGCCGCCGTGGGGCTGCTGGGGGTAGTAGGAGGCGTACGCCCCGCCGGGCTGCTGGGGGTACTGCGGATGCTGGGGCTGCTGAGGGTACTGCGGGTGCTGGGGGTGGGCGCCCTGCTGGGGGTACGCGCCCTGCGGCGGGACCCCCTGCTGCGGGTGGCCGTAACCGGACTGCGGCGGCGGGCCGTACGGGTCCTGCGGGTGGCTCATGAACTCTTCCTTACCAGCGGGCGGGAAACGGGGACGGTCGGGGCCGAGGAGGTGTCCAGGGGGACGTCCGGAGGAACACCGCGGCGCCCCCGCGGCTCCGCCGCGTGAGGAACGGTTCGTGCGAGAACGTGCCTCCCCCGTGCACCGCACCCGTCGGCCCCCCGCGGGCACGGCACCGGCGACCATGCTGGTGGTGCGGGGTGATGCTGTCCAGACAAGAAGGGGAGCTGTGGCGAATCCGCAACGCACCGGTCCGGCAGACCGGGGAGCGGGGCGTTCCGCGACGTCCTTCTCACTCTGCGTGCCCAGGGCGCCGCGTGGTGCGGACGCGATTGGAGACCGGGCCCCGGTATCCGGGAGGATGGCCCCATGACCGCCCAGATTCTCGACGGCAAGGCCACCGCAGCCGCGATCAAGACCGAACTCGCCGCCCGCGTAGAAGCCCTGAAGGCGCGCGGCATCCAGCCCGGCCTGGGCACGCTCCTGGTCGGCGACGACGTCGGCAGCCAGAAGTACGTGGCGGGCAAGCACCGCGACTGCGCCCAGGTGGGCATCGCCTCCATCCAGCGCGAGCTGCCCGGCACCGCCTCCCAGGAGGACGTCGAGGCGGTCGTCCGCGAACTCAACGAGGACCCGGCCTGCACCGGCTACATCGTGCAGCTCCCGCTGCCGCGCGGGATCGACACCAACCGCGTCCTGGAGCTGATGGACCCGGCCAAGGACGCCGACGGCCTCCACCCGACGAACCTCGGCCGCCTGGTGCTCAACGAGCGGGCCCCGCTGCCGTGCACCCCCAACGGCATCGTCGAGCTGCTGCGCCGCCACAAGGTGGAGATCGACGGCGCGGACGTGGCCGTCGTCGGCCGCGGCATCACCGTCGGCCGCTCCATCGGACTGCTGCTGACCCGCCGCTCGGAGAACGCGACGGTGACCCTGTGCCACACCGGCACCCGTGACCTGGGCGAGCACCTGCGCCGGGCGGACATCGTGGTGGCGGCGGCCGGTGCGGCGCACCTGGTCCGCCCCGAGCACATCAAGCCGGGCGCGGCGGTGCTGGACGTGGGCGTCAGCCGGGACGCGGCGACGGGGAAGATCGCCGGCGACGTGCACCCGGACGTCGCGGAGGTCGCCGGGTGGCTCTCGCCGAACCCGGGCGGCGTCGGCCCGATGACGCGGGCGATGCTGCTGGCCAACGTGGTGGAGGCGGCCGAGCGCGCCGCGGGTGCGGACCGTGTCGGCTGAGACGGGGGCCGAGCGGACCGGAAAGGCCGGGCGGACCCGGGAGGCCGGGGGGAGTGCCGGCGCCGGCCGGCGCCCGTCCCGGCGGTTCCCGCTGATCACCCGTGACACCGCCCGCCCCGAGGGCGGCGGGCGGGCGGCCCCCGGGGACGCCCCCGCGCCCGCGCGGCAGTGGCCGCTGCTGTGCGTGCTGGCGGGTGCGGCCGCCGGCCTGCTGGTGACGCTCGGCCACTTCCGCGCGGGCCTGCTGACCGTCGGCCTGTCCCTGCTCGCCGGCGCGGTGCTGCGCTGGGCCGTGCCGTCGGTGGGGATGCTCGCGGTGCGCTCCCGCTTCACGGACGTGGTGACGTACGGCGTGCTGGGCACGGCGATCGTGCTGCTGGCGCTGATGGCGCAGCCCGCACCCGTGCTGGAGATCCCCTTCCTGGAGGACATCGTCCACTTCACGATCCGCTGACCGGGCCGGAACCGCCGCTTCGCCGCCACCGGAACCGCCGCCGTGCCGCCGCGGTGCCGCCTCCGGACGCGGATGCCCGCGCACGGCGGGAGTTGGCCGATTCCGGACGGCATGACGGCGGGAATCCGGGGCAGGCGAATCTTGTACCCCCCACGGGTGCGGTACGTCCCCCCGCAGCCGCCCGC
>NZ_JAKMAY010000135.1:0-658 GCF_022015835.1 Streptomyces sp. ICN903
ACGGCCGGGGCGTGCCCACCCCCAAGGACCTCGCCGGACTGGGCAGGCCCGCCGCGCACCCCCACAACGCCTCCCCAGCGCCCGCCGGCGCCACTCTGCGCTGGTCCTCCGACAAGGGCTGGATCGACCGGGGCGCCGCCCCCGAGTCCCCCGAGTCCGCCGCCCTGCCGATGCTGGCCCAGCTCACCACCGCCGAGCAGCGGTGGGCCGACCGCGAGGAGGACATCACCACCGTCAGCGGCGACCCCTTCGAGGTCGGCCAGGTCTTCGCCCGCCGCTGGATCGAGCGGCTGGCGACCACCGCCCATCTGAGGACGCTGTCGGGGGAGTACCCCCGCATCCCGCACCGCATCGACGGCGAGCTGCTGCGCTACGCCGCCCGCTTCGGCCTGCTGGCGCACAAGGACGACCAGATCGACGAGCAGGACCGCTACGCGATCCGCGCGGGCTTCTGGCGCGAGATCGACGCCCGCACCGCGGGCGAACGCGCCCCCGCCGCGGAGTGAGCCCGTGCCGGGCGCGTACCCTCGTAGCTCGTGAGTACGGGCACTGGGCAGGCGGTGGGCGACGCGGTGGACAGCGTGGAGACGCCGGCGGAGGCCGCCGTACGCGTCCACGACCTGGTCAAGACCTACCCCGCCCGGCGCGGCCGCCGCGG
>NZ_JAKMAY010000135.1:668-2643 GCF_022015835.1 Streptomyces sp. ICN903
CCCGCCACCCCCGCCGTACGGGCCAGCGACAACGTCGGCCTGACCGTCCGGCACGGGGAGGTCTTCGGACTGCTCGGCCCCAACGGCGCCGGGAAGACCACCCTGGTGCGGCAGCTCACCGGGCTGCTGCGCCCCGATTCCGGGCGCGTCGAGGTCCTCGGCCACGACCTGGTCCGCCATCCGCGGCGGGCCGCGCGGCTGCTGGCCTACCTCGGCCAGGAGTCCACCGCGCTGGACGAGCTGACCGTGGCGCTGGCCGCCGAGACCACCGGACGGCTGCGCGGTCTGGACGCGGCGGCCGCGCGGCGCGAGAGCGGCGAGGTCCTGGAGGAACTGGGGCTCGGCGCGATCGCCTCACGCCCCCTGAAGCGGCTCTCCGGCGGCCAGCGGCGGCTGGCCTGTGTGGCGGCGGCGCTGGTGGGGGAGCGGCCCCTGCTGGTGCTGGACGAGCCGACCACCGGCATGGACCCCGTCGCGCGGCGCGCGGTGTGGGCGGCGGTCGACCGGCGGCGGGCCGAGCGCGGGGCCACGGTGATCCTGGTGACCCACAACGTCATCGAGGCCGAGCTGGTCCTGGACCGGGTCGCGGTGATGGACCGGGGCCGGGCCGTGGCCTGCGGCACCCCCGCCGGCCTGAAGGCCATGGTCGGCGAGGACGTACGGCTGGAGCTGGTGTGGCGCGACCGGCCGCCGCTGGAGGTCCCCGAGGTCGCCGCGCTGTGCCCGGACGCCGCGGAGACGGGCCGCCGCTGGACGCTGCGACTGCCTCCCGAGGAGGCGCGCGCGGCGGTCGCCGCCGTCACCGGCGGCCCGGCGTTCGCCGCGCTGGACGACTTCACCCTCGCCACGCCGAGCCTGGAGGACGTCTACCTGGCACTGGGAGGACACACGGAAGGTCTGGTGAAGGCGTGAGCACGGCCGTGGCGAGGACCCGGCGGGAGGCCGCGGAGGCCGCGGAGGCCGCGGAGGCCGCCGGGAGCGCGGGAACCGGCGGGGAGGCGGAAGGGGCGGGAGCCGCCCCGCTCGCCCCGGGCGCGAGGCTGTGGCCCGCCCTGGGCGCCGTCTACCGGGCCCAGCTCTCCCGGGCGCGGGTGGCCCGCATCCCGCTGCTGTTCGTGGCGACCTTCCAGTCGGTCGGGATCATGGTCCTGATGCGCGGGGTCGTCGACGGCGGCCCCGGTGAGGAGGCGCGGGCGGTGGTGGCCGGCTCCAGCGTGCTGGTGGTCGCCTTCGTCGCGCTCAACCTCCTGGCCCAGTACTTCGGCCAGCTGCGCGCCTCCGGGGGCCTGGACCACTACGCCACGCTGCCGGTGCCGCCCGCCGCGGTGGTGCTGGGCACGGCGGGCGCGTACGCCTCCTTCACGGTGCCCGGCACGGCCGTCACCGCGGTGGCCGGCTGCCTGCTCTACGGACTTCCGCTGGACGGACTGTGGCTGCTGGCGGCGGTGGTGCCACTGGCCGGCGCGGCGCTCGCCGGGCTCGGCGCGGCCCTCGGCCTGCTCGCGCCCCGCCAGGAACTGGCCACGCTCTGCGGGCAGCTGGGCATGTCGGCGGCCCTGCTGCTGGGCGTGCTCCCGGCCGGAGGTCTGCCGGAGCCGGTCAGGCTGCTGCGGGACCTGTTGCCCTCGACATACGGCGTGGAGGCGCTGGCCGCCGTCCTCGGGCCCCGGCCGCACTGGGACGAGGTGGTCCTCGACCTGGGGGTGTGCGCCGCGGTCGGAGCCGCGGCGCTGGCCGCCGCCGCGTGGGCGTACCGCCGGGCCGCGGTGCGCTGAGGGCCGCTCCGGCTCCGCACCCGGCCGCCGCCCGGACCGGGTGATCGCCGTGTGCGGTACCGCCCGGCGGGCCGGGGGCCGGACCTGGCACGATGGCGGGGTGACCGCACCGACGCCTCCCTCCCCGAACCACGGCTCGTCCCAGTCGCCCCCGCCCTACGACCCGTGGGGGAGCGATCCGCGCGGCAAGGACCCCGGCG
>NZ_JAKMAY010000135.1:2653-14845 GCF_022015835.1 Streptomyces sp. ICN903
CGGGGGGGCGGGGACGGCGGCGCCCCGGCCGGACGGGATGTCCTCGAAGCCGCGGCGGTGGCCGCGGCCGTGGCGGTCCTGGGAGTGGCGCTCGGGCTGCTGTGGCTGTGGCTGGCCCCCAGGGTTCCGCTGATCTCGGACGGCACGGCCGTCTACCTCAAAGACTCCGAGGGTGAGGAGACGGTCGGCGCCGACGGCACGTTCGTCCTGCTGGCCCTGGGCATCGGCGCGCTGAGCGGGGCCGCGGTCTTCCTCGCCCGGCGCCGCGGCGGTGTCGGCGTGGTGATCGGCCTGGCGGCCGGCGCGCTGGCCGGCTCGCTGCTGGCCTGGTGGCTGGGCGTACAGCTCGGCCCGGACCAGGACGTGGTCGCCCGGGCCAGGGCCGTGGGCGAGGGCCGGGTCTTCGACGCCCCGCTGGAGCTCCACGCCAAGGGGGCGCTGCTGGCGTGGCCGCTGGCCGCGCTGGGGGCCCACCTGGCGCTCACGTCCCTGTTCGGCCCCCGTGACCCCGAGCCGGCGCGTCCGCTCCACCCCGGGTGGGGGCCGCCGCCGGGCGGCGCGGAGGACCGGCCGGGGGCGTGAGGCCCCTCGGCGGCCGGTGCGCGGCCCCGCTCAAGGCACCGGATCCCGCCCGTCACACCCATCGCCTCGGTCCCGCTCGCCGCCTCGGCCCGCTGCCGGGGCGGCCGCCCGGCTACCGGGACCGGGCGATCGGCGCCGTCACCGCACCGGTGAGCTTCACCAGATCGGCCGGGGCCAGCTCGATCTCCAGCCCGCGGCGCCCGGCCGAGACGCAGACGGTGGCGTGCCCCTCGGCCGAGGCGTCCACCACCGTCGGCAGCGCCCTGCGCTGGCCCAGCGGGGAGATCCCGCCGCGCACATAGCCCGTGGCGCGCTCGGCCGCGGCAGGGTCGGCCATCGCGGCCCGCTTGCCGCCGGCCGCCGCGGCCAGAGCCTTGAGGTCCAGCGAGCCGGAGACGGGGACGACCGCCACGGTCAGCGCGCCGTCGACATCCGCGACGAGGGTCTTGAACACCTGCCCCGGGTCGAGCCCGAGCGCCTCGGCGGCCTCCTCCCCGTAGGAGGGGGCCGCCGGGTCGTGCTCGTAGGAGTGGAGGGTGAAGTCCACGCCCGCCTTCGTGGCGGCCACCGTCGCCGGGGTGCCCCCGGAACTCGTCTTCTGCTTCTTCCTGGCCATTCTCGCCGTGCCTCGCGTCGGTCGGTGCTGGTGTGCGGTCGCCGTTCCCCGGCGGCGCCGGGTTCCGGGGGCTTTCAGTTCGGGCTGGTCGGCACGCGGGTGAGATCGGCGGCGGGGACGGAGGGGAGCCTGCCGATCAGCGCCGTCTCGCGCCTGAGGATCCTCAGTTCCTCGGCCAGCCGCGTGGCGGTGTCCGGAGCCTGCAGGAGCCGCTGCTTGGCCGGGGTGTCCAGGACTGTGGCGGCGGCCACCAGGTACGACACCACCGACGGCTCGTCCGGCAGCTCCTGGCTCCCGGCCAGGGTCCTCTCCCGCGCGCCGGCCAGCTGCTTCTGGTAGGCGCGGAAGGCCCGCAGCACACCGGAGGCGAGCGCCCCCGCACCCTCGCCGCCGTCCTCCGCCAGCTCCTCGACCTCGCCGACCAGATACGGTCCCGAGGCGTCGACGGACAGCAGCCGGAAGCGGGTGGTGCCGGTGGCCAGCACCTCGTAGCCGCCCTCGTTCCCGCCGTCCCGCTCCCCGTCGCCGTCCCCGTCCTCGCCGGCCTCACCGCCGTCGCCGGAGCGCTCGCGGATGGACGTGGCGTCGGCGACGCAGCCCACCGTGTGGAAGGCGCGCATCGGATCGGGGCCGAAGCCCGCGGCCGGCCCGGCGGCGGCCCGCGCCGTGGGGTCCGGCATCCCGACCGAGGTGGGGGCGACCTCGCGGCCGTCCCGGATGGCGACCACCCCGAAGCGGCGCGGCGCGTCCTCGGGGATCTCCAGCAGGTCGCGCATCAGGGCGCGGTACCGCTGCTCGAAGATGTTCAGCGGCAGCACCAGCCCCGGGAACAGCACGGTGTTGAGGGGGAAGATCGGTAGGCGCGTGGTGGTCACAGCCGCAGCCTACGGCCTCCCCGCCGCGGGGCGCCTCCGTCATCCGCCACCCGCCCGCCGCACCCGCCCGCCGGGCACGCTCACTGGCGTCTCAGCAGCCGGGTGGCCCCGGCCGCGACCGTGGTGGCCAGCACCCAGCCGAGCATGATCAGCGCCGCGGCCGTCCACTGGTAGGTCCCCGCGGGTTTCCAGTGGCTGTCCTGGCCCAGGTCGATCACCGGCAGCAGCAGGTCCAGGACGTACAGCGGGGCGTTCCAGTGCGGCGACTCCCCCGGTTTGAGCGGGGCCGGCGGCCGCCGGGCGAACAGCACCGTGCCCGAGGCCCACAGCACCGCCATCCACAGGGCGGCCTGGCCCGGCCGGTAGCCGTAGGCGACCGTCCAGTCCTGCAGGTAGCCCCACAGTTTGGCGGCCAGCGGCAGGGTCTCGCGGCGGCGGCGCTGCTTGGCCAGCAGCACCGCGCGCGCGTCCGCGTCCTCGCCGCTGTTGCGCATCACCGCCGCGAGCTGCTCGTACGGCTCCGGGGCGTACTCCGGCGTCGCCGTCTCCAGCCACCGCAGCCGCTGGGCGAGGGTGAACCGGCCGCGCGGGATCAGGTTCTGGTAGGTGAACCCGGCCATCCACAGCCCCTCGTCCACCGGCCAGCTCTCCACCCTGTCCACCAGGTTGTCCACGGTCGCCCCCGCCAGCACCACCCGGCCGCCGCCCGGCCGCTCGGGCGTGAAGCACAGCTCCGGAGTCTGGACACGGCGCAGCGACAGCTCCTGGTCGCGCTGGAGGACGAAGCGCGCGTCGTCCAGCACCAGCGAGTCCCCGAACTTCCCGTCGTCCAGCTTCACCCCGCCGGTGCACTCGAAGCGCTTGACGCGCCGCACCATGTGGCTGTGCTCGTCCGGAGGCGGCCAGGCGGTGCCGCCCGGCGGAGTGGTGCCGTGGACGACCGGCAGCCGGCGCGGCCCGGAGGAGGCGAAGTGGGCGAAGTGCTCCACCGTCATCTGCGGCGCGTACAGCGCGTACTGCCCGTTGCCGCCGCGCAGGACGCTGCCGTACATGAACAGCGAGCCGCCGATCTCCGCGCCGCGCAGGCTCACCTCCCCCTGGGCGAGCATCAGGCTGGCCTGGAGGTCCTGGGCGATCTGGATCCCGTCGGCGGACAGCGACCGCACGCGCTCCCCGCGGCCGACCGTCATCTCGTTGAGCATCAGGTCCGTGCCTATGGAGGCGTCGGTGAGCCGGACGCCGCCGGGAACGGTGCAGCGCGGCAGGTGGAGATCGCCCTCGGTGCTCATCCGGGCGGCCTCCAGCCGGGGTATGTGGCAGTCGATCATGCGGGCGGTGACCAGCCGGCACTCGTGCAGCAGCACCTCCTGCTCGAAGCGGCACTGCCGGAACTCGAAGTACGGCTCGACCGTCCCGCCGGACAGGTCCAGCCGTCCCGTCACGTACGCACCGGTCAGCTGCAGCGACGCGACACGCCCGAGCAGCGGCGGCGGACCGTGCAGCAGGAGCAGGGCGACGACGCGGGCCCGCACCGTGCGCTGCGGCCCCCACTCGTGGTCGCCGTTCGGGTCGTCCAGTTCCGCCTCGCCCGAGCGCAGGTCGTGCTCGCTGCCGTTGCGGAAGGCCTGCCACATGCCCCACTCGGCGGTGGTCAGCCGGATCCCGGGCGGCGGATCCCCGTTGTTCGGAACATCACTCACGACATGTCCCCCAAGTCACAGATGGCACTGCGTGACGATCAATACGCTATCGGTCAGCACTGACATCTGGATGCCCCCTCCAGGCCCACCCGTACCGCGTATCACGCACTGATACGGAGCGCCGGGCACCGGATCGCGTCTGAGACACTGGGACACGTGCTTCGATCCGTATCCATGACCCGACTCGACCTGCGCGGACGCGACCTCGCCGCCGGGGTCGAGCGGGAGCTGCTGCCCCGAGCCGAACTCGACGTCGAGGCCGCCCTGGAGAAGGTGCGGCCGATCTGCGACGCGGTGCACCATCGCGGCACGGCCGCGGTGATCGAGTACAACGAGCGCTTCGACGGTGTGCGGCTGGAGCGCGTACGGGTTCCGGCCGAGGCACTGGACAAGGCACTGGCCGACCTCGACCCGGCCGTGCGGGCGGCGCTGGAGGAGTCCATCCGCCGGGCCCGGATCGTCCACCGCGACCAGCGGCGCACCGACTCCACCGTCCGCGTCGTCCCCGGCGGCACCGTCACCGAGCGGTGGGTGCCGGTCGAGCGGGTGGGCCTGTACGTCCCGGGCGGGCGGGCCGTCTACCCGTCGTCCGTGGTGATGAACGTCGTGCCCGCGCAGGAGGCCGAGGTCGGATCACTGGCCGTCGCCTCTCCGCCGCAGAAGGAGTTCGGGGGGCTGCCGCACCCCACGATCCTGGCCGCCTGCGCCCTGCTGGGCGTCGAGGAGGTGTACGCCGCCGGCGGCGCCCAGGCGATCGCGATGTTCGCCTACGGCACCGAGGAGTGCGCGCCCGCCCAGCTGGTCACCGGCCCCGGCAACATCTGGGTCGCGGCCGCCAAGCGCCTGCTCAAGGGCCGTATCGGCATCGACTCCGAGGCCGGTCCCACCGAGATCGCCATCCTCGCCGACGACAGCGCCGACGCCCGCCACGTCGCCGCCGACCTGATCAGCCAGGCCGAGCACGACACCCTGGCCGCCGCCGTCCTGGTCACCCCCTCCGAGGCGCTGGCCGACGCCGTCGACTCCGAGCTGACCTCCCAGGTGGCCTCCACCAAGCACGCCGAGCGCATCGCCGAGGCGCTGGCCGGGCGGCAGTCCGGCACCATCCTGGTGGACGACCTGGACCAGGGCCTGGCGGTGGTGGACGCCTACGCCGCCGAGCACCTGGAGATCCAGACCGAGAACGCCGCCGAGGTCGCCGCCCGGGTCCGCAACGCGGGCGCGGTCTTCGTCGGCCCCTGGGCCCCGGTCTCGCTGGGCGACTACTGCGCCGGCTCCAACCACGTGCTGCCCACCGGCGGCTGCGCCTGCCACTCCTCCGGGCTGTCCGTGCAGTCCTTCCTGCGCGGCATCCACGTCGTGGACTACACCCGCGACGCGCTGGCCGACGTGGCCCACCACGTGGTCACCCTGGCGGAGGCCGAGGACCTGCCCGCGCACGGGGCGGCCCTCAAGGCGAGGTTCGACTGGAAGGTGCCCCAGGGAAAGTGACCGGCATCGACGACCTGCCCATCCGGGACGAACTGCGCGGCAAGTCCCCCTACGGGGCGCCGCAGCTGGACGTACCCGTACGGCTGAACACCAACGAGAACCCCTACCCGCTGCCCGAGGCGCTGGTGGCCCGCATCGCCGAACGCGTCGCCGAGGCCGCCCGCGAGCTCAACCGCTACCCCGACCGCGACGCGGTGGAGCTGCGCGGTGAGCTGGCCCGCTATCTGACGCGCACCGCCGGGCACGAGGTCACCGCGGAGAACGTCTGGGCCGCCAACGGCTCCAACGAGGTGCTCCAGCAGCTCCTCCAGGCGTTCGGCGGGCCGGGGCGCACCGCGATCGGCTTCGAGCCCTCGTACTCGATGCACGCCCTGATCGCCCGCGGCACCGGCACCGGCTGGATCCCCGGGCCGCGCGAGGACGACTTCCGTATCGACGTGGAGGCGGCGAAGGCGGTCATCGCGGAGCGCCGGCCGCACGTGGTCTTCGTCTGCTCGCCCAACAACCCCACCGGCACGGCCGTCGACGCCGAGACCGTGCTGGCCCTGTACGACGCCGCCCAGGCCGCCCGGCCCTCGATGGTGATCGTCGACGAGGCGTACGGCGAGTTCAGCCACCGGCCCTCGCTGCTGCCGCTGATCGAGGGCCGCCCGAACCTGGTGGTCTCGCGCACCATGTCCAAGGCGTTCGGCGCCGCCGGACTGCGGCTGGGCTACCTCGCCGCCCACCCGGCCGTCGTCGACGCCGTCCAGCTGGTGCGCCTGCCCTACCACCTGTCCGCCGTCACCCAGGCCACCGCGCTCGCCGCGCTGGAGCACACCGACACCCTCCTGGGCTACGTCCGGCAACTCAAGGAGGAGCGGGACCGGCTGGTGGCCGAGCTGCGGGCGATGGGCTGCGAGGTCACCGACTCCGACGCCAACTTCGTGCAGTTCGGGAACTTCGACGGCCCCGGCGGCGCCCACGCGGTGTGGCAGGCGCTGCTGGAGCGGGGCGTGCTGGTCCGGGACAACGGAGTGCCGGGCCGGCTGCGGGTCACCGCCGGCACCCCGGCCGAGAACGACGCGTTCCTCGACGCGGTACGCGCAGTACTGAAGGAGAACAACCGATGAGCCGTGTGGGTCGCGTCGAGCGCACCACCAAGGAGACCTCCGTCGTCGTCGAGATCGACCTCGACGGCACCGGGAAGGTCGACGTGTCGACCGGGGTCGGCTTCTACGACCACATGCTCGACCAGCTCGGCCGCCACGGGCTGTTCGACCTCACGGTCAAGACCGAGGGCGACCTGCACATCGACAGCCACCACACCATCGAGGACAGCTCGCTGGCGCTCGGCGCCGCCTTCCGGCAGGCGCTGGGCGACAAGCGGGGCATCGTCCGCTTCGCGAACGCCTCGGTGCCGCTGGACGAGTCCCTCGCCCAGGTGACCGTGGACCTGTCGGGGCGGCCGTACCTGGTGCACAGCGAGCCGGAGAACATGGCGCCGATGATCGGCAGCTACGACACCACGATGACCCGGCACATCCTGGAGTCCTTCGTCGCCCAGGCGCAGATCGCCCT
This sequence comes from Streptomyces sp. ICN903, assembly GCF_022015835.1. NCBI lineage: Bacteria > Bacillati > Actinomycetota > Actinomycetes > Kitasatosporales > Streptomycetaceae > Streptomyces > Streptomyces sp. ICN903. Next base: position 9,478 of record NZ_JAKMAY010000135.1, read on the forward strand.
GCACGTCCACGTCCCCTACGGACGCAACGCGCACCACATCGTGGAGTGCCAGTTCAAGGCGCTGGCCCGCGCGCTGCGCTACGCCAGCGAGATCGACCCGCGTCAGACGGGCATCCCCTCCACCAAGGGCGCGCTGTGAGCGTCGCGCGCGCGGCTGCCGGGCCGCGGTCGGGGCTGATGCCCGCACTGTGCCGCGCGGGCGGAGAAGCTCACGGAAGAGATGCTGTGAGCGTCGCGCGCGCGGCTGCCGGGCCGCGGTCGGGGCTGACGCCCGCGCTGTGCCGCGCGGGCGGAGAAGCTTACGGAAGAGATGCCGTGAGCGTCGCGCGCGCGGCTGCCGGGCCGCGGTCGGGGCTGATGCCCGCACTGTGCCGCGCGGGCGGAGAAGCTCACGGAGAAGCGAACGGAGGAACGCTGTGAGCGGTGTCTCCATCGTGCTGATCTTCGTGGGACTCTTCCTGCTCGGCGGCGCCGTCTCCTTCTGGAAGCAGCGGATGCCCAAGGGGGTCATCACCCTGCTCGGCATCGGTGCCGCCCTGTCCCTGATCGCCGGAATCCTGCGCCTGGAGGTGTGGTCGTGACGGAGAGGAAGAAGGTCGTCGTCTTCGACTACGGCTTCGGCAACGTGCGCTCGGCCGAGCGCGCCCTGGCCCGGGCCGGCGCGGAGGTGGAGATCACCGGCGACTACGAGACCGCGATGAACGCCGACGGGCTGCTCGTGCCCGGCGTCGGCGCCTTCGCCGCCTGCATGACGGGTCTGCGCAAGGCCCGCGGCGACTGGGTCGTCGAGCGCCGGCTCGCCGGCGGACGTCCGGTGATGGGCATCTGCGTCGGCATGCAGATCCTGTTCGGCCGGGGCATCGAGCACGGTGTCGAGGCCGAGGGCCTGGACGAGTGGCCCGGCACGGTCGGCCCGCTCAAGGCGGACGTCGTACCGCACATGGGCTGGAACACCGTCGAGGCGCCCGAGGACTCCAGGCTGTTCGCGGGCCTGCCCGCGGACGCCCGCTACTACTTCGTGCACTCCTACGCCGTGCACGACTGGGAGCTTCGGACCACCAACCCCGCCATGGCGGCCCCCAAGGTCACCTGGGCCACCCACGGCGAGAGGTTCGTCGCCGCCGTGGAGAACGGTCCGCTGTGGGCCACCCAGTTCCACCCCGAGAAGTCCGGCGACGTCGGCGCGCAGCTGCTGACCAACTGGATCAGCACCCTCTAGCCCCACCCGCCACCACCGATCCCCAGGACCTTAGGACCGCCAGCTGATGAGCACCCACCGTCTCGAACTCCTCCCCGCCGTCGACGTCCGCGACGGACAGGCCGTCCGCCTCGTCCACGGTGAGTCCGGCACCGAGACCTCCTACGGCGACCCGCTGGAGGCCGCCCTGGCCTGGCAGCGGGCGGGAGCGCAGTGGCTGCATCTGGTGGACCTGGACGCCGCGTTCGGCACCGGCGACAACCGCGAGCGGATCGCCGAGGTCGTCCGCGCCATGGACATCAAGGTGGAGCTCTCCGGCGGCATCCGCGACGACGCCTCCCTGGCCGCCGCGCTGGCCACCGGCTGCACCCGGGTGAACCTGGGCACCGCCGCACTGGAGAGCCCCGAGTGGGTCGCCAAGGTGATCGCCGAGCACGGTGACCGGATCGCCGTCGGCCTCGACGTGCGCGGCACCACCCTGCGCGGGCGCGGCTGGACCCGAGACGGCGGCGACCTCTACGAGACGCTGGAGCGCCTGAACTCCGAGGGCTGCGCCCGCTACGTCGTCACCGACATCGCCAAGGACGGCACCCTCAAGGGCCCCAACCTCCAGCTGCTGAAGGACGTCTGCGCCGCCACCGACCGCCCGGTCGTCGCCTCCGGCGGCGTCTCCTCCCTTGACGACCTCCGTGCGATCGCCACCCTGGTACCCGAGGGGGTCGAAGGAGCCATCGTGGGCAAGGCCCTCTACGCCAAGGCGTTCACCCTGGAAGAGGCCCTGGAGGCAGTGTCCCGATGACGGAGTCCGCGGCGGTGGGACGGCAGAGCGACGCAGACGGGGAGACGGACGGGGACGGCCGGCGGCTCCGGCGCGTGCGGAGCGACAGCCCCTGGGAGGAGACCATCGGTTTCGCCCGGGCCGTCGAGATCGGCGACCGGATCCTCGTCGCGGGCACGATGCCCCTGGTCGACGGGGCGATCCAGGGCGAGGGCGACCCGTACGTCCAGGCCCGGACCGCCTTCGAGCGCGCCGTGGCGGCCCTGGAGCCGTTCGGCCTGGACGTCCGCTCCGTCGTCCGCACCCGCATGTACATAACCCACGCGCGCGACGTGGAGGACGTGGGCCGCGCCCACCGCGAGGTGTTCGGCTCCGTCCGCCCCGTCGCGACGCTCGTGGTCGTCTCCGGCTTCGTCGACTCGCGCGTACTGGTCGAGGTGGAGATCGAAGCCTTCCGCACACCGAAGGAGCACCCTTAAGTGTCCCTGGCCGTACGAGTCATCCCCTGCCTGGACGTGGACGGCGGCCGAGTCGTCAAGGGGGTCAACTTCCAGAACCTGCGCGACGCCGGCGACCCGGTCGAGATGGCCAAGGTGTACGACGCGGAGGGCGCCGACGAGTTGACCTTCCTCGACATCACCGCCTCCTCCGGCGACCGCGAGACCACCTACGACGTGGTGCGCCGCACCGCCGAGCAGGTCTTCATCCCGCTGACGGTGGGCGGTGGCGTACGCACCACCGAGGACGTGGACAAGCTGCTGCGCGCGGGCGCCGACAAGGTGGGCGTCAACACCGCCGCCATCGCCCGCCCGGAACTGATCCGGGAGATCGCCGAGCGCTTCGGCAGCCAGGTGCTGGTGCTGTCGGTGGACGCCCGCCGCTGCCCGGAGGGGACGGTGACGCCGTCCGGCTTCGAGGTCACCACGCACGGCGGCCGGCGCGGCACCGGCATCGACGCGGTGGAATGGGCGCACCGGGCCGCCGAGCTGGGGGCCGGGGAGATCCTGCTCAACTCCATGGACGCCGACGGCACCAAGGACGGCTACGACATCGCCATGGTCGGCGCCGTCCGCAAGCACGTCACCATCCCCGTCATCGCCTCCGGCGGAGCCGGGAAGCTCGCCGACTTCGCCCCGGCGGTGGAGGCGGGCGCGGACGCGGTGCTGGCCGCGAGCGTCTTCCACTTCGGCGACCTGCGCATCGGGCAGGTCAAGAGCGCCCTGCGCGAGGCCGGCCACCCGGTGCGCTGACCGACGGTCCGGACGGCCGGGCCGTCCGTGTCATGCGCCGTCACTCGCGGACCGCGGCCCGCGCGGCCCTGCGCAGGGCCGCACCCGCGTCCCGGGGAATCGGGTCGCCGTGCCCGAAGCAGGCGGTCTCCGTCTCCAGGGCGGCCAGCCGGCGGAACGACTCCATCGCGCGGGCACGGTCGAGGTTGAACACCCCCAGGATGGTGCGGCCCTCCGCGTTCGCGACGGCGTCCCCCGTGAACAGCACCCCGTGCGCGGGCAGATGGAGCGCGATGCTGCCGTCGGTGTGACCGGGCGCGGCCACCACCCGGGCCCCACCGCCGAAGTCGACCACGTCCCCGTCGGCCAGCTCGCGGTCCACCCGGCACGGCGGGGCCGCGGGCAGCGGGGGCAGGTTCTCGTACAATTCGCGCTCCCAGCCGGGCGCGTCGGTGAAGTCCGGCGGCGGACCGGGCGCCTCGCCCCGGACGAACGGCGCGTCCAGCCGGTGCGCCATGACGGTCGCGCCGGTCAGTTCCGCGAGTTCGGCGGCGCCGCCGGCGTGGTCCTCGTGGAAGTGGGTCAGGACGATGCGGTCGATGTCCCCGGGCTCGTGGCCCAGCCCCCGGACGGCCGCGGCGACGGCGGCCCCGGAACCGGCGGCCCCGGCGTCCACCAGGGTCAGCGAGCCGGGGTCGCGCCACAGATACGCCTGGCCGACGGCGAAGGCGAACATGTGCAGTTCGGGCAGCACTCGGGTGGTCTCCATGGACCGCACCCAAGCACGCGCCCGGCCGCCGCGCCGCGCGGTTCACCGTCGGCTTGAACGGAAGGAGAGCCTCCAGGCGTCAGAGGCCGAGCTTCGCCTCCCGGACGCGCGCCACGGACTTATCGTCGCCCTCCAGCTCCACCCGCGCCGCCTCCTGCCGGCCGGAGACGAAGAGGAGCAGCTCACCGGGATCGCCGGTGACGGTGACCACGGGGGTGCCCTTGCGGGCCACCGCCACCTGGCCGTTGGGGCGGCGCAGCACCAGGCCGACCGGGCACCGGCGGCCGTAGGCGCGGGCGGTGGTCTCCAGCCGCCGCCACAGGGCGTCGGCGAGGACCGGGTCGATCTCGCGCGGTGTCCAGTCCGGCCGGGCCCGCCGGACGTCCTCACCGTGGACGAAGAACTCCACGGTGTTGGCCGCCTCGTCGACCTGCTTGAGGGAGAAGGGCGACATCTTCGGCGGCCCGGTGCGGATGAGCTGGATCAGCTCCTCGTACGGCTTGGCCGCGAACTCCTGCTGCACCCGCTCCAGCCGCGGCTGCAGCGCCTTGAGGAGTATTCCGCCGGCGGCGTCCGCGCGGCGTTCGCGCACCACGACGTGGGCCGCCAGCTCCCTGGTCCGCCACCCCTCGCACAGGGTGGGCGCCTCGGGTCCGTGGGTCTCCAACAGATCGGCGAGCAGAAGGCGTTCGCGCCGGGCGTGGGTCGACATACGGCCACCCTACGACCGTGTGCCGGCCCACGCCACGCACCGCGCCCGGGGTCAGCCCGGCAGCGGCGCGTCCAGCTCCGGGCCGTCCACCTTGTTGCTGAGCGTCAGGGAGCAGGTGACCTGGTCCTCACCGCGGTTGTACGTCAGCAGCGTCGGATAGATGGCGTAGTAGTAGTAGGTCCTGTCCTGCGGCATCCGGGCCAGCCGCTTCTCCACGTCCGCCTTGCACAGCGACATGACCTCCTTCTGCAGCTCCGCCTGGGTGTCGAAGTCGCCGGTGATCGTCTCGTTGGCTATCACCTCGCCGTCGTGGGGCCCGTCGCAGGGCCGCTCCTCGACCCCGGTGACATCGCTGCTCAGCGCCGGGTGGTCGAAGCAGGTGCCCGGGTCGAGCACCACGTACAGCACGAGGTCGCTGGGCATCGCATCAGGCGTGGGCGCGTCCGTGGACGGCTCCTGTGCCGGCTCGTCGCTCGCCTCGGAGGTGGGGGAGGGCTCGGTGGAGGCGGAGGCGCTGGGCGTGCCGCTCGACCTCGCCCGCTCCTCGCCGCTCCCGCCGTCGGCGGCCAGCAGCACGCCCCCGACGATCAGCCCGGCGACGAGCACCGCGGCGATGATGATCGCGGCGACCTTCCCGCCGCTGCCCCCACCGCCTCCGCCCGGCGGGGGAGGGTAGGGGCCG
>NZ_JAKMAY010000136.1:0-14759 GCF_022015835.1 Streptomyces sp. ICN903
GGTTCCGCGGGCGGGACGAGGGGGAGACGGGTTCCGCCCGCGGAACACGCTCACCACGTACGGGACCGCTACCGCGGGCCACCGGCTGCGGTTGCCGCCCGGTCGTCGGGCGGCTGGTGGGCCGAGGTGGCGTGCGCTGATACGATTACATCGTTGAAACAGCGTTGTAAACACTTCGGCGGTGGTTCTTCGGAACCGGACGGGCTCCTACCCCCCGGTTCCGGGGGTGACCGTGTGCGGCACTCGGTACCGGGTCGGCCCGCACCACGCGCCGGCGATGTGCCAGGGTGACCCGTACCGCTTCGCGAGCGGCACCGGTGGGTGCCGGGTGGAGGTGAACAGAGGTGGGCGCCAGCCTCAAGGACGTGGCCGCACGGGCCGGGGTGTCGGTCAAGACCGTCTCCAACGTGGTCAACGGCTACACCTACGTGGCTCCGCGCACGCGGGAGAAGGTCGAGCAGGCGCTGGCGGAGCTGGACTACCGCCCGAACCTCTCGGCGCGCAACCTGCGCCGCGGCCGCACCGGCGTGATCGCCCTGGCCCTGCCCGAGCTGGACGCCCCGTACTTCGCCGAGCTGTCCCGGTTCGTCATCGACGCCGCCGTCGAACGCGGCTGGACGGTGCTGATCGACCAGACCGACGGCATGGCCGACCGCGAGCGCGAGGTGCTCCAGGGCATCCGGGAGCAGCTCATCGACGGGCTCATCTTCAGCCCCATCACCGTCGGCCGCGAGGAGTTGGCGGCCCGCACCGACAGCACCCCGATGGTGCTGCTCGGCGAGCGCGTCATGGACGGCCCCACGCACCACGTGGCCATCGACAACCAGCGCGCCGCCCGCGAGATGACCGAGCATCTGATCTCGCTGGGGCACACCCGCATCGGCGCCATCGGCGCCCAGGAGAACCCCAGCGCCAACACCGCCCACCTGCGGCTGGCCGGGTACCGGCAGGCGCTGGAGGCCGCCGGACTCCCCTACGACGAGCGGCTGGCCCCGCCGACGGCGTCGTACCACCGCGCCGACGGCGCCGCGGTGATGCGCCGGCTGCTGGAGCTGGACGAACCCCCGCAGGCGGTCTTCTGCTTCAACGACCTGCTGGCCCTCGGCGCCCTGCGCACCGCGCTGACCTCCGGTCTGCGGGTTCCCGACGACCTGGCGCTGGCGGGCTTCGACGACATCGAGGACGGCCGCTACAGCACCCCGACCCTGACGACGATCTCCCCCGACAAGGCCCACATAGCGCGGACGGCCGTGGAACTGCTGGACGCCCGCCTCGGCGGGAGCGGACGCGGCGGCCGGCCGGCCGGGGAGGACGGGCGGCGCGAGGTGGAGGCGGACTACCGGCTGATCGTCCGGGAGAGCACCGTCAGGTCCTGACGCACCGGGTTTCCGGGACGGAGGGCGGGGACGGGGCGGGCTGCGGCCCCACGCCCCGCCCCGTTCCTGCGGGCGGCCGGCCCCTCAGCCGCGGTGGACCAGTCGGCCAGGTCGGCGGAGCGGGCGACGGGGATCGAGTGCATCGTGCCCTCACCGCTGCGCAGCGGGTCGGTGGTGCCGCAGGCGTACCGGTAGCCGTCCCCGCCCCTGACGGCGGCGGGGTCGGCGAGGGTGTCGGCGAAGCCCTTGGAGACGGGGTCGGCGTACGTCCCGGACGTCCGCCGTCCGTCCCGGTCGGCGCCCCGCGCGGATTCGGCGGCGCGGTCCCGCCGGACCGCCGGGGCCGCCCCGGGCGGGCCGGAGGCGGAGGGGCCGGACGACGTGGCCCCGTAGGCCGGTCCGGCCCCCGGCCCGCTCAGTCCTCGGGGAGTTCGACCGGGGCGATCTCGTCGTAGACGTCGCCCGGCCCGGGGTTGGCGGGGTCGGTGGAACCGCCGAGGTGGTGCATCACGCCCCACACCGCGTTGAGGGCGGTCTGCACCGCGCCCTCGGCCCAGCCGGCCGTCCAGGAGATGTCGTCGCCGGCGAGGAAGATGCCGCGCTTGTCCTCGGGCAGCCGGTCCTGCGCGAAGTGGGTGAACAGCCGCCGCTGGTAGCGGTAGTGGCCCGGCAGGTTGGCCTTGAAGGCCCCCATGAAGTACGGCTCGTTCTCCCAGGAGACGGTGACCGGGTTGCCGGTGATGTGCTTGCGGATGTCGACGTCCGGATAGATCTCCCGCAGGGACTTGAGCATGACCTCCAGCCGCTCCTGGGGGCTGAGCGGCAGCCACTTCAGGGAGTCGTCGCACCAGGTGTACGACAGGCACATCACGGCCGGCTTGTCCGGGCCGTCGTCCAGCAGGTAGGTGCCCCGCGTCATGCGGTCGGTGAGCGTCATGCTCATCACGTCCCGGCCGGTGCGCTCGTCCTTGTCCAGCCAGAACGGCCGGTCCACCGGCACGAACAGCTTGGAGGACTCCATGTAGTGGGTCCGCTCGATCGCCGTCCAGTGGTCGATGGGGAACAGGTCGTCGTCGCAGTCGATCTTCGACAGCAGCATCCACGACTGGGCGGTGAAGACCGCCGCCCGGTAGGTGCGCACGTCGCCGGTGGCGTCGGTGACGGTGATGCGGTTGCCCGCGGTGCGGTGCAGCCGGGTCACGGCCGGGCGCGGGTCGCCGCCGTGCAGGGACTTCAGCGAGGTGCCCGCCGGCCAGTGCACCAGCTTGGCGGGCTCGCGCTCCCACAGCCGCAGCGGGAGCTGCTGACTGCCGCCGACGATGCCGCGGTGGTCGTCGTCGGCGCCGGTGTAGACGACCCGCAGGATCTCCAGGATGGAGTTGGGGAAGTCGGTGTCCCAGCCGCCGGTGCCGAAACCGACCTGGCCGAAGATCTCCCGGTGGCGGAAGGAGGAGAACGCCGGGGAGTCGCACAGGAAGCCGTAGAAGGTCTGGTTGTCGAGCTTCTCCACCAGGCGCGACCAGATCTCGCGGATGCGCGGCACGTCGCGCGTCCGTATGGCCCGCTGCATGTCGGAGAAGTCGGCGCCCTCCTCCAGGCAGGCGTTCCACGCCTCCATCACCTGGTGGTAGACCTCCGGCAGGTCGTCCAGGGTGCGGGCGTAGTGGGACTCGCCCTTGAGGTCGACGACGGTGGAGGGGGTGTCGGGCGCCAGCGGGTTGGGGAACGGCTTGGTCTCCAGGCCCACCAGGTCCGCGTAGTGCCAGAAGGCGGTGGACGACGGCGGAAAGCGCATCGCGCCCATCTCGGCGGTCAGTTCGGGGTCGCAGCCGTCGAAGCGGGCCGTGCGCAGCCGTCCGCCGATCCGGTCGGCCTCGTAGACCACCGGCTTCAGGCCCATCTTCATCAGCTCGTACGCGGTGACGATCCCCGACAGCCCGCCGCCGACGACCGCGACCTCGGTGCCGTGCTCGGTGGCGGGCACCTGGCCGAGACCGGCGGGGTGGGCGAGGTAGTCGTCGTAGGCGAAGGGGAAGTCCGGGCCGAACATGGTGACGGGCGGCTCGGTCCGCGCCTGTGCGTGCTGCTCGTCGTGGACGGCGGCGGGCACCGTGGAGGTCATGGGTGGTTCTCCTGGTGGTACGTGGCGGGCTGTGTCCGGGCGGTCGGCCCGGGCCGGCGGCCGGCTGCGGTGCCGGGTGGGCGGGTCGGTACGGGGCGGCGCGGGGCCGGCCCCTCAGGTGAGCGAGGTGTACAGCTCGGGGCGGCGGTCGCGCAGATACGGGTTGTCCGCGCGCGACGCCCTCAGCCGCCCGGGGTCGACATCGGCGGTGATCAGGTCCTCCCCCGCGCCCGCGCGGGCGCGGACCGTGCCGTCGGGGGCGGCCAGGCAGCTCAGTCCGGCGAAGGTGATCGCACCGCCGCCCCCGTTCCCGTCCGCGCCCTCGGTGCCGCAGCGGTTGGCGTAGGCGATGTAGAGCTGGTTCTCGAAGGCGCGGGCCGGCAGGAGGGTCTCGGCGACGATCTCGTACGGCCGCATCAGCGCGGTCGGCACCAGCAGCAGTTCGGTGCCGGCCAGCGCGTGGGCGCGGACGTTCTCCGGGAACTCCACGTCGTAGCAGACCAGCATCCCGACGCGGACGCCGTCGAGGTCGGCCTGGACGACGGGGGTGTCGCCCGGGCGGAAGGCCGAGGTCTCGAAGCCGCCGTACAGATGGGTCTTTCGGTAGTCGGCCAGCCGGGTGCCGTCCGGGCCGACGAGCCCGGCGGAGTTGTACACCGCGTCGCCGTCGCGCTCGGGGTAGCCGTAGGCGACGGCGATTCCGTGCTCGGCGGCGATGCGGGAGACCGCCGCGGCGCCGGGGCCGTCGGCGGGCTCGGCCAGCTCCGCCACCCGCTCCCCGATCGCGTACCCGGTCAGGTACATCTCGGAGGCGACCAGCAGCCGGGCCCCTCCCGCGGCGGCCTCACGGGCGGCGCGGTCGAGGGCGGCCAGGCTGTCCGCGGTGGAGCCGGGGACACCGCCGGGGCCCTGGAGCAGCGCGGTGCGCAGCGGCGTCATGGGACCTCTTCGCGTTCACGTCGGACAGCCGTACCGGGCGTGCCGGGGTACGGCTGCGGGATCTGGGGACGCCTCGACGGTACGGTCCGCCCGCTTGGCCCCACAAGCCGCACCTGTTGCGCACCCGGCATCGATCCGTTGCGTCTTGGGGCCCCGCCGCGTCGATTCGTTGCGCACCCGGGGCGCGTGCCCGGCCATGCGCCTGGGAGTGCGCCCGGCCGCGCGTGCGCGGCGCCTCAGGCCGGCGACCCGGAACCGTAGCGGCGCAGCAGCGGGGAGAGGACGAGCACCGACCGGGTGCGCTCGACGAACGGCTCCCCCGCGATCCGCTCCAGCACCCGCTCGAAGTGCCGCATGTCGGAGGCGAAGACCTGGACGATGGCGTCCGCGTCGCCGGTCACGGTGGAGGCGGAGGCCACCTCCGGATAGCGCGCGAGTCCCCGGCGGATGTCCTCGGGCGAGGTCTTGTGGCGGCAGTACATCTCGACGAAGCCCTCGGTCTCCCAGCCGAGCACCGCAGGGTCCACCCGTACGGTGAAGCCGGTGATGGCACCCTGCTCGCGCAGCCGGTCCACCCGGCGTTTGACGGCGGGGGCCGACAGCCCCACCTCGGCGCCGATGTCGGCGTAGGAGCGCCGGGCGTCCTCGGCGAGGGCGCGGACGATGCGTTCGTCGAGCTCGTTCAGTCGCACTGCGGGTGGGCCACTTCTGTCGTGCGGGCGGTACCCGGGGCGCCGCGGTGATCGCACCGCCCCGGCAGCGAAGTACAGCACACCGGGCCGGCGGGACGTCCCTCCGGCGGGCATGTCCCCGCAGGAGTTCGACGACGCCAACCCCACCATGGCGCGGTACAAGGACGATCCTCCCTTCGCCGAGCGGTTCGCCACCGGGCCGGGCCTCCAGGGCGTACCGGACTTCCGGGCGGGCATCAACGGCCCGCACACCGGTCGAGGAGGGGCTGGGCCGCACCGTCTGATGTCCGTGACCGGCAGGTGGTGCCGGGCCGGCTTGCGGGGCGGCTCCGCCAGGTCTACCCGGCCCCCGCCTCGGGCTCGTTGAGGCGCGAGTGGCGGATGCCGTAGGAGAAGTAGACCGCCAGGCCGCCGGCCAGCCAGAGGCCGAAGACGGTCCAGGTGACCGCGTCCAGGCCGGCCATCGTCCACACGCAGAAGCCGAAGCCCAGCGCGGGCAGCAGCGGTGAGAGCGGGACGCGGAAGCCGCGTGGTGCCCGCGGATGGGTGCGGCGCAGGACGACGACGGAGACGTTGACCAGCGCGAAGGCGAACAGCGTGCCGATGCTGGTGGCGTCGGCGAGCCGGCCCAGCGGGACCACGGCGGCCAGGGTGCCGCAGAAGGCGGCCACGATCAGGGTGCCCGCGCGCGGGGTGCCGGTGCGCGGGTGCACCCGGGAGAACACCCTCGGGATCAGTCCGTCGCGGGACATGGAGAACAGGATGCGGGTCTGCCCGTACAGGACGGCCAGGACGACGCTGGCGATGGCGACGACGGCGCCGAGGGCCAGCAGGACGGACCAGAAGGCGCGGCCGGTGACCTCCTCCATGATCCCGGCGAGGGCGGCCTCGGTGCCGGTGAAGTCCTGCCAGGGCAGGGCGCCGACCGCGACGGCCGCGACCAGGCAGTACAGCACGGTGACGATCACCAGCGACAGGACGATGGCGCGCGGCAGGTCGCGCCGGGGGTTCCTGGCCTCCTCCCCGGCGGTGGAGGCGGCGTCGAAGCCGATGTAGGAGAAGAACAGCGTCGCGGCCGCGGCGTTGATCCCGGCCACCCCCAGGGGCGCGAAGGGGGTGTAGTTCCCGGCGCGCACGCCGGTGGCGGCGACGGCGCAGAACATCAGCAGCGCGCCGATCTTCACCGCGACCATGGCGGCGTTGGCGCGGGCGCTCTCGCGGGCGCCGCCGAGCAGGAGCGCCATGGCCAGCAGGACGACCAGCAGAGCGGGCAGGTTGACGATCCCCCCGTCTCCCGGGGGTGCGGAGAGGGCGGCCGGGATGGTGGCGCCGACGGTGCCGTCGAGCAGTTCGTTGAGGTACTCGCCCCAGCCGACGGCGACGGCGGCCACCGACACCCCGTACTCCAGGATCAGGCACCAGCCGATCACCCAGCCCAGCAGTTCGCCCATGGTGGCGTAGGTGTAGGTGTAGGAGGAGCCGGAGACCGGGATGGTGCCGGCCAGTTCGGCGTAGGACAGGGCGGAGAAAAGCGCGGTCAGCCCGGCGAGGGCGAAGGAGACGGTGACGGCCGGGCCGGCCTCGGGCACGGCCTCGCCCAGGACGACGAAGATGCCGGTGCCCAGGGTGGCGCCGATGCTGATCGCGGTGAGCTGCCACACCCCCAGCGAGCGCCTCAGCAGACCGCCCTCTCCGTGGCCGCTCTCGGCGACGAGGCGTTCGACGGGTTTGCGGCGCGTCAGCCGCGAGAGGTTCCTGCCGGCCCCCGGGGAGGGGGAGGAAGCGGGGGAAGCGGCGCCCTGGTCCATCGCGGGACGACTCCTCGGGAGGTCTTTCGCATACCGGTCACACGTGGATCCCCCTGAGCCTCGCACACCGCCCGGCCGTGGCCGGTGCAGGCGCGTACGCGCCGGTCCGTCCCCGCCGCGTACGTCACCCCGCGGGCAGTGCCCGCACCCAGGTCCGGTCGTCGGTGAGGTAGGCGTCGACGGCCAGGCCCGCGCCGGCCAGCGCCTCCTCGAACTCCGCCCGGTCCATTCGCCGGGAGAGGAACGTCTGGGTCCAGGTGGCGTCCGGGAAGACGTACTCGCAGCGGACGGCGGACACCTTCGGGTCGCCGGTGGGGTCGGCGGCGGCGATCCGGACCAGTCCGTCGCCGGCCCTGCGCTCGCGGGGCACCCGCTCGTGCCAGTCCTCGCCCTCGCGCTGGACCAGCACGCACCCGTCGTCCGCGACGTGCCGGCGGCAGGCGCGCAGCAGCGCGTCGCGGACCCGGACGTCGCCGGCGTGGACCAGGAAGGAGGACAGCAGGACGGCGTCGAAGCGCTCGTCCAGCTCCAGTGTCTCGATGGGCGAGCACACGGTGCGGGCCCCTCGCACGTGCTCCAGCATCCGCGGCGACTCGTCGACGGCCGTCACCGCGAAACCGCGCTCCAGCAGGGGGTGGGTCACCCGGCCCGTGCCGCAGCCCAGTTCCAGCAGGCTCGCCCCGGCGGGGACGGCCGAGGCGACGACGTCGGGTTCGTCGCCGGCCGGCAGGCGGGTGTAGACCTCCACCGAGCAGCCGTCGGGGGTGATCGCTCCGGGTCCGGTGCCCTCGTGGCCCTCGCGCGGTGTCCGGGGCTCAGGTCCGCTCATGGGCCCATCGAAGCAGCCGCGGCCCGCCCGGGGAAGAGGGCCGGGCGGGCCGCGGGCTCCGCGGGGGCGCGGGTCACCAGCTGGCGTGCAGCGGCTTGCCCTCGGCGTAGCCGGCGGCGCTCTGGACGCCGACGACGGCCTTCTCGGCGAACTCCTCCAGGGTGGCGGCCCCGGCGTAGGTGCACGAGGAGCGCACCCCGGCGATGATCGAGTCGATCAGGTCCTCCACCCCCGGCCGGGCCGGGTCCAGGAACATCCGGGAGGTGGAGATGCCCTCCTCGAACAGGGCCTTGCGGGCCCTGTCGTAGGCGGACTCCTCGGCGGTGCGGTTGCGCACCGCGCGCGCGGAGGCCATGCCGAAGCTCTCCTTGTACAGGCGCCCGTCGGCGCTCTGCTGGAGGTCGCCGGGGGACTCGTGGGTGCCGGCGAACCAGGAGCCGATCATGACGTTGGAGGCTCCGGCGGCCAGTGCCATGGCCACATCGCGCGGGTGCCGCACACCGCCGTCGGCCCAGACGTGCTTTCCGTGCCTGCGCGCCTCGGCGGCGCACTCCAGGACGGCGGAGAACTGGGGCCGGCCCACACCGGTCATCATGCGCGTGGTGCACATGGCGCCCGGCCCGACGCCGACCTTGACGATGTCGGCGCCGGCCTCGATCAGGTCCCGGGTGCCCTCGGCGGAGACGACGTTGCCCGCCACAACGGGTACTTGCGGGTCCAGCGCGCGGATCTTCTCCAGGGTGGAGAGCACGGACTCCTGGTGGCCGTGGGCGGTGTCCACGACGAGGGTGTCCACCCCGGCGTCGAGCAGCCCCTCGGCGCGGCCGGCGACATCGCCGTTGATGCCCACGGCGGCGGCCACCCGCAGCCGTCCGGAGTCGTCGGTCGCGGGGGTGTAGAGGGTGGCGCGCAGGGCGCCCTTGCGGGTGAGGATGCCGGCCAGGCGGCCCTCGGCGTCGACGGCGGGGGCGAGCTTGCGGTGGGCGCCGTCCAGGCGGGTGAACGCCTCGCGCGGGTCGATGTCGGCGTCCAGGAGCAGCAGGTCGCGGGACATGACCTGGGCGAGCTGGGTGAAGCGGTCCACGCCGGTCAGGTCGGAGTCGGTGACGACGCCGACCGGCCGCCGCTCCCCGTCGACGACGACGCCCGCGCCGTGCGCCCGCTTGGGCAGCAGGGACAGGGCGTCGGCGACGGTCGCGGAGGGCTCCAGGACGATGGGGGTGTCCAGGACCAGGTGGCGCTGCTTGACCCAGGAGATGACTTCGGTGACCACCTCCAGGGGGATGTCCTGGGGGATCACGGTGAGGCCGCCGCGGCGGGCGACCGTCTCGGCCATCCGGCGCCCGGCGATCGCGGTCATGTTGGCCACGACGATCGGGATGGTGGTGCCCGTCCCGTCCGGCGCGGAGAGGTCCACGCCCTGCCGGGAGCCGACCGCGGAGCGGTTGGGCACCATGAAGACGTCGTCGTACGTCAGGTCGTACGCGGGCCGCTGGTCGTTGAGAAATCGCACGTACTTCATTGTTGCACGCCGGCCCCGGACCCCGGCCATGGAGAAAAGGCCAGGTGAGCGGGGTCGGCGTCGTACGTTCCCACCAATGCCGGGGGCCTGGGCCGAGCTCCGCCGGCCCCGGTCCTCAGGGCGCGCTCTCGTCCGGGTCGGCCCGCTCCAGCGCGGGCCGGGGGCCGGGGGCGGTCTCGTGCAGCAGGTAGTCGGCGGCGGCGGTGTCGGTGACCAGGCTGGTCACCAGCCCGGAGCGGAGCACCGCGCCGATCGCCTCGGCCTTGCGGCGGCCGCCGGCGATCGCGATGACCTCGGGGATGCGGCGCAGCCGGTCGGCCTCGACGGTGATGCAGCGCTCGCCCAGGTCGCGGCCGATACGGCGGCCCTCGGCGTCGAAGAGGTGCGCCGACATCTCGGCGGCGACCCCGAGGGAGGCGTAGTGGGCGCGCTCCTCCTCCCCGAGCATGTCGTGGACGGTGGAGACGCCCGGCTCCCAGGAGCCGATGGAGACCGCGGCCACGGTCACCTTGTCGAAGTACTCGAACGCGGCGGCGATGCTCGTCTGGCCGCGCAGCGCGGCGGCGGTGGCCGCGTCCGGCAGCAGCATCGGCGCGTAGATCGGGTGGGCCTCACCGCCGGAGACGGTGGCGGCGCGGCGCACGGCCTCCACCGAGCCGCGCTCGGCGGTGCCCGCGTCGTAGACGCCGGTGAGCTGGACGACGGTGCACGGCGGGAGGCGGTGCAGCGCGGTGGCCATGTGGATGGTGGAGCGGCCCCAGGCCAGGCCCAGGACGTCCCCCTCGGTGACCAGTTCGCCCAGCAGGTCGGCGGCGACCTCGCCGAGGTTCTCGGGGTCGGCGGCGTCCTCCGCGGCGTCCGAGGGCGACTCGACGACCACGGCGTGGCGCAGCCCGTAGCGAGCGCGCAGCGCGTCGGACCGCTCGGCGTCCAGTTCGGCCGGGACGCGGATCTCGATGCGCACCAGATCCCGCTCCAGCGCGGTCTCCAGCACCCGGGCCACCTTGAAGCGGCTCACCCCGAACTCGTCCGCGATCTGGATCTTGGACTTGCCCTCCAGATAGAAGCGGCGCGCCATGGCCGCCGCCTGCATCAGCTCGGCGGGACCCATTCTCGTGGCTGACCGCCCGGTCGACACCGCACTCACCTCGCTACCGTTCCGCCGTACTCGTGTACGCGCCGTTCCCCACTCTGCGCGTTCATCCTCGCAGATCCGCGGCGGTCCTGATCCACTCCGTGCACGGTGCACCCATGCCCGCCTCCCCGCAGCCGTCCCCGAAGGGAGGTGCGGACCGCCCTCAGTGGGCGCAGGTGCCGGCGGCCCCGTTCGCGGCCTCCTCGGCCTGGGCGCGCAGCGCCTGCACCGCCGCGGCCGGGTCGTCCGCTCCGTAGACGGCCGAGCCGGCCACGAAGACGTCCGCGCCGGCCTCGGCGCACCGCTCGATGGTGGAGGCCGACACCCCGCCGTCCACCTGGAGCCACAGCTCCAGGCCGTGCTTGTCGATGAGCTGCCGGGTACGGCGGATCTTGGGCAGCATGATGTCGAGGAACGCCTGGCCCCCGAAACCGGGCTCGACGGTCATCACCAGCAGCATGTCCAGCTCGGGCAGCAGGTCCTCGTACGGCTCGATCGGCGTGGCGGGCTTGAGCGCCATGGAGGCGCGGGCGCCCTTGGCGCGGATCTCGCGGGCCAGCCGCACCGGCGCGGCGGCGGCCTCGGCGTGGAAGGTGACCGATCCGGCCCCCGCCTCGACGTACTGCGGCGCCCAGCGGTCGGGGTCCTCGATCATCAGATGACAGTCCAGCGGGGTGTCGGTCGCCCTGCGCAGCGACTCGACGACCGGGACGCCGAGCGTGAGGTTGGGGACGAAGTGGTTGTCCATCACGTCCACATGGAGCCAGTCGGCGCCCTCGGGCCCTCCGACGCGCCGCGCCTCCTCGGCCAGGCGCGCGAAGTCGGCGGACAGGATGCTGGGGTTGATCTGAACCATGGCCCCAGTATGTCGTGTCACCCGTCCGGCCCCGCCGCCAGGTGCGCGGGGGCGCGCCCGGCGGCGGGATCGTACGCCGCGGTGTGCCGACGTGTGCTCAGGTGCGGCGCAGCAGGGCGAGGTACATCGCGTCGGTGCCGTGCAGATGCGGCCAGAGCTGGATGTCGGGGCCGTCCCCGAGGGAGGGCACACCGGGCAGCAGCGGGCGGACGTCGATCGGCTCGGCGCTCTCGTGCCTAAGCACGTCGTCGACGACCGCGCGGGTCTCGGCCAGGTGCGGCGAGCAGGTGGCGTAGCCGACGACGCCGCCGGGCCGGGCCGCGCGCAGCGCCTCGGTCAGCAGTCCGCGCTGGAGCGGGGCGAAGCCGGCCAGGTCCTCGGGACGGCGGCGCCAGCGCGCCTCGGGGCGGCGGCGCAGGGCGCCCAGCCCGGTGCAGGGCACGTCGACCAGGACGCGGTCGAAGGAGCCGGGCCGCCAGGCGGGGCGGGTGCCGTCGGCGGTGACCACCTGGTAGGGGCCGGGGTTGCCGCGCAGGGCGCGGGCCACCAGGCGGGCGCGGTGCGGCTGCTTCTCGGCGGCGATCAGGGCCGCGCCGCGTCCGGCGGCGAGCGCGCCCAGCAGCGCGGCCTTGCCGCCCGGTCCGGCGCAGCCGTCCAGCCAGCGGCCGTCGGGCCCGTCCAGGGGCGCGTTCGCCAGCGCGAGGGCGACGAGCTGGCTGCCCTCGTCCTGGACCCCGGCGCGCCCTTCGCGCACCGCCTCGATCGCGCCGGGTTCGCCGCCCTCGGCGAGCCGGACGGCGTACGGGGACCAGCGGCCGGGCACCGCTTCACCGGTCAGCAGTTCCCCGGCGGTGGCGCGGCCGGGGCGGGCGACCAGGGTGACCTCGGGGCGGGCGTTGTCGGCCTCCAGCAGCTCCTCGATGTCCCGGCGCCCGCCGCCGAGCGCGTCCCACAGGGCGGAGACGATCCAGCGGGGGTGGGCGTGGACGATCCCCAGGTGCTCCTCGGGGTCGTCCTCGTAGGGCGGGGCGACCTTCTCCAGCCAGCCGTCCAGGTCGTCGGCGGCGATCCTGCGCAGTACGGCGTTGACGAACCTGGCCCGTCCGTCGCCGAGCACCACCCGGGCCAGTTCCACGGTGGTGCTGACCGCGGCGTGGGCGGGGATGCGGGTGCCCAGCAGCTGGTGGGCGCCGAGCGAGAGGACGTCCAGCACCGGCGGGTCCACCTCGCGCAGCGGGCGGTCCACGCAGGCGGCCACGATCTCGTCGTAGGTGCCCTGCCGGCGCAGCGTGCCGTAGACCAGCTCGGTGGCCAGGGCCGCGTCCCGCCCGTCGATGTCGCCGCGCTCGCGGGCCTCGCGCAGCAGCGGGGGCAGGACGAGGTTGGCGTACGCATCGCGCTCGTCCACGGCCCGCAGCGCCTCGTAGGCGATCAGGCGTACGGGGTCCTTCTTGGGTCGGCGGTAGGGCCTGGCGGGACGGCGTGGCCGGCTGCTCACGAAAAGGTGCTCCGGGTGGTGTCGGGGACGGCGCGGTGGGCGCCGGGGGCGCGGCATTCCAGCCTAATCCCACTCGTCCGGGCGTCCCGCCGCAGGTGGTGCCGCCCCACCTGCGGCGGGGCGGTCCGGAGCCGGCCCCGCCTCAGTCCCCCAGCCGCTCCCCCCGGGCGATGCGCACGCCGCGCGCCCAGTCGGCGGCGGCCATCGGCTTCCTGCCCTGCGGCTGGACCCACAGCAGCTCGACGGCGTGCGAGCCGGTGCCGGCGTGCACGGTGTTCTTGCCGACGGCCAGCTCACCGGGGGCCAGGCCGGTGCGGTCGGGGGCGAGGGCGGTCTGCCGCAGTTTGAGCCGCTCGCCGCGGAAGAGCGTCCAGGCGCCGGGCGCGGGCGAGCATCCGCGTACCACGCGGTCCACGCGCAGGGCGGGGGCGGCCCAGTCCACCCGGGCGTCCTCGACCGTGATCTTGGGGGCGAGGCTGACGCCCTCGGCGGGCTGGGGGACGGCCCGCAGCGTGCCGTCCTCGATGCCGTCCATGGTGGCGGCCAGCAGTCCGGCGCCGGCGAGGGCGAGCCGGGTCAGCAGGTCGCCGCTTGTGTCGGTGGGCCGGATCTCCTCGGTGACCACACCGTAGACCGGCCCGGAGTCCAGCCCCTCCTCGATGAGGAAGGTGGACGCTCCGGTGACCTCGTCCCCGGCCATGATCGCGTGCTGGACGGGCGCGGCGCCGCGCCAGGCGGGCAGCAGCGAGAAGTGCAGGTTGACCCAGCCCCTGGCCGGGACGTCGAGCGCGGCCTTCGGCAGCAGCGCGCCGTAGGCGACGACCGGGCAGCAGTCCGGGGCGATCTCGCGCAGCCGGGCGAGGAAGTCCTCGTCGCGCGGGCGGGCGGGCCTGAGGACCTCGATGCCGGCCTCCTCGGCCCGCTGGGCGACCGGACTGGCCACCAGGCGGCGCCCGCGCCCGGCCGGCGCGTCGGGTCGGGTGACGACGGCCGCGACCTCGTGCCGCTCCGATGCGATCAGTGCGTCGAGGGCGGGTACGGCGACCTCGGGGGTGCCGGCGAAGACGAGCCTCATCGGTGCGGGACTACCTCTCGAAGACGGGTGTGCCGGGAACGGGCGTGGGCGGATGCGTCGGGGCGGACACGGGGCCGCGCCGGGCGCGGGATGCGCGCGCGGCGCGGAACGGCGCACCAGTCTACGGTCCGCCGCGGCGGTGGGCCCGGCGGGCGCTCCGGGCACCGAGTGGGGCGTACGGGTCCGGACGCACCGCCCTCACCGGTCTTTTCACGCCCCCTCAGCGTGACCCCGGCGCCCGGTGCCGCGTTGGTCAATGCAGCTTGACCGAATCGGCCGCAGACGCGGCCGGCCGACCCCACGCCGGTTCGAGAGGCTTGACCATGGCCGACCACGCCACCCCCGACGCCCGGGCACGGGCCAGCCTGCACCTGCTGGTGCGGGACATCGAGCGGGTCCGCCGGCAGGTGGACGCACTGCGCACGCTCACCGCACAGCTCGGCAACGTCTACCGGCCGCGGCGCACGGGTCCGTCAGCGGGCTTCGTCGTCTACGGCAGGGCGCCCGCGCCGACCGTGCGGCTCGCCCAGGAGCTGCGCGACAGCGTGGAGACGCTGGTGACGGCGGCCGTGGAGTTCGACCGCTCGCTGGGTTTCTCCTGGGACTCGGTGGGTTCTGCCCTCGGCGTGACCAAGCAGGCCGTCCACCGCCGCTACGGCTCACGCCGGCCGCCGGCGCGGGCGGGCGGCGCCGCTACGGCGACCGCGGCGGCGGCCGTCCCGCAGGCCGCCGCGCAGGCGACCGCACAGGCCCCGGCTCCGGCCGCCGACGAGGCGGAGGCGGCGCGGCGCCCCGGCCCGGACGGGGAGGGCGGCCGGGGGACCGGGACCGCCGCACACGCCGTGGCCGCGGGACCGGGTGCTCCCCCGGCGTCCGGGCAGCGGGCGCGGCCGCCGGAGCCCCGCCC
>NZ_JAKMAY010000137.1:0-14743 GCF_022015835.1 Streptomyces sp. ICN903
GCTGTGTGTGTTTCAAAGGAACCTCATCCCCCGGCCGTACCGGCCCGGGAACGGGGTATCAACATATCTGGCGTTGACTTTTGGCACGCTGTTGAGTTCTCAAGGAACGGACGCTTCCATCGGCACCCCTTCCGGGGCCCCTCCGGGCGCTTCCCTTCGGTGTTTCCAACCTTACCAGAATCATTTTCCGGTCCGTTTCCGTCCCGTTCACTGATTCCGGCTGCCGGGAACCTGCCAGTGCAAGACTGCTTCCGGTTCCCGTTCGATGGAGCCCTAAACGTACTGGAGCGGGGCGCCCGGATGCAAATCCGGGTACCCCGCTCCTGGTTGAGCCTCAGACCTCGACGACCACGGGGAGGATCATGGGCCGGCGGCGGTAGTTGTCCGACACCCACCTGCCCACCACACGGCGGACGAGCTGCTGCACCTGGTGCGGCTCGGAGATGCCGTCCTGGGCCGACTTGGCCAGGACCTCGTCGATCTTGGGGATCACCGTCTCGAAGTCCTTGTCGTCGATACCGGAACCCCGGGACTGGATGTGCGGACCACCCGTGATCTTGCCTGTGGTGCTGTCCACCACCACGAAGATCGAGATGATCCCCTCCTCGCCCAGGATCCTGCGGTCCTTCAGCGACGACTCGGTGACATCACCGACCGACAGGCCGTCGACGTATACGTAGCCCGCCTGGACCTTTCCGACGATCTTGGCCCTGCCGTCGACCAGGTCGACCACCACGCCGTCCTCGGCGATCACGATGTGGTCCTTGGGTACACCGGTCTGCGCGCCCAGTTCCGCGTTGGCGCGCAGATGGCGCCACTCGCCGTGGACGGGCATCAGGTTCTTCGGTCGGCAGATGTTGTAGAAGTACAGCAGTTCGCCGGCCGATGCATGGCCGGAGACGTGGACTTTGGCGTTGCCCTTGTGGACGACGTTGGCGCCCCAGCGGGTCAGCCCGTTGATCACCCGGTAGACCGCGTTCTCGTTGCCCGGGATCAGCGAGGAGGCCAGGATCACCGTGTCGCCGGGGACGATGCGGATCTGGTGGTCGCGGTTGGCCATCCGCGACAGCGCCGCCATCGGCTCGCCCTGCGACCCGGTGCAGACGAGCACCACCTCGTCGTCCGGCAGGTCGTCCAGCGTCTTGACGTCCACGACCAGCCCCGCGGGCACCTTTAGGTAGCCCAGGTCCCGGGCGATGCCCATGTTCCGGACCATCGAGCGGCCGACGAAGGCGACACGGCGGCCGTACTCGTGGGCCGCGTCGAGGATCTGCTGGATGCGGTGGACGTGACTGGCGAAGCTCGCCACGATGATGCGCCTCTGCGCTCCGGCGAACACCTGGCGCAGCACCTGGGAGATGTCGCGCTCGTGCGGGGTGAAGCCCGGCACCTCGGCGTTCGTGGAGTCCGACAGCAGCAGATCGATGCCCTCCTCGCCCAGACGCGCGAAGGCGCGCAGGTCGGTGAGGCGTCGGTCCAGCGGAAGCTGGTCCATCTTGAAGTCGCCGGTGTGCACGGCCATGCCCGCGGGGGTGCGGACGGCGACGGCCAGGGCGTCCGGGATGGAGTGGTTGACCGCCACGAACTCGCAGTCGAAGGGGCCGATGCGCTCGCGGTCGCCCTCGGTCACCTCGAGGGTGTAGGGACGGATGCGGTGCTCCTGGAGCTTGGCCTCGATCAGGGCCAGGGTCAGCTTGGAGCCGATCAGCGGGATGTCCGGCTTCTCCCTCAGCAGGTACGGGACGCCGCCGATGTGGTCCTCGTGGCCGTGGGTCAGGACGATGCCGTCGATGTCCTCCAGCCGGTCCCGCACGGAGCTGAAGTCCGGGAGGATCAGGTCGACTCCGGGCTGCTCCTCCTCGGGGAAGAGGACGCCGCAGTCGACGATGAGCAGCCGGCCGCCGTACTCGAAGACGGTCATGTTGCGGCCGATCTCCCCCAGGCCGCCCAGCGGGGTGACGCGCAGGCCGCCTTCGGGCAGTGGCGGCGGCGGGCCGAGTTCGGGATGCGGGTGACTCAAAAGTCTCTCCTCACCACGCGCGCCACGCACCCTGGCGGGCACGTGGCGCGCGATCGTCGTGCACTTGCAGTTGTTGGTCCGTATCCAGTTGTGAAGTCTGTTTCAGAGCTGTACCCCGCCGGCGGCGAGATCGCGCTTGAGCTGCTCGGTCTCCTCCGGGGTCAGCTCGACGAGCGGCATGCGAAGGGGGCCGGCCGGCAGCCCCTGGAGTGCGAGAGCGGCCTTGGTGGTGATCACACCCTGGGTGCGGAACATACCGGTGAAGACCGGCAGCAGCTTCTGGTGGATCTCCGTCGCCTTGGTCACGTCGCCACTGAGGTGGGCGTCCAGCAGAGCGCGCAGTTCGGGGGCGACCACGTGGCCGACGACCGAGACGAAACCGACGGCACCGACGGACAGCAGCGGGAGGTTGAGCATGTCGTCGCCGCTGTACCAGGCCAGTCCGCTGGTGGCGATGGCCCAGCTCGCCCGCCCCAGGTCGCCCTTGGCGTCCTTGTTGGCGACGATCCTGGGGTGCTCGGCCAGCCGGACGATGGTCTCGGTGTTGATGGGGACGCCGCTGCGGCCCGGGATGTCGTAGAGCATGACCGGCAGGCCGGTGGCGTCGGCGATGGCGGTGAAGTGCCGGTACAGGCCCTCCTGCGGGGGCTTGCTGTAGTACGGCGTGACGGCCAGCAGGCCGTGGGCGCCGGCCCGCTCGGCCGCACGGGCCAGTTCCAGGCTGTGCCGGGTGTCGTTGGTGCCGGCTCCGGCGACGACGTGGGCGCGGTCTCCGACCGCCTCGACCACGGCCCTCACGAGCTGGGCTTTCTCCGCATCGCTGGTGGTCGGGGACTCACCGGTGGTGCCGTTGACGACGATGCCGTCGTTGCCGGCGTCCACCAGGTGGACGGCGAGCTGCTGCGCGCCGTCGAGGTCGAGATCGCCGTCCGCGGTGAACGGCGTGACCATCGCGGTCAGGACCCGCCCGAAGGGCGTCTGCGGTGTGGAGGTCGGAGCCATAGGTCCCACGCTACTCGCAGCCTGAGGTCCGGCGCGCCCTCGGGAGGCGGTTGAGGAGCCCGGCACTGTCCGCTCGGGGGTTCAGACAGTGCCGGGTCCGTGAGAAAAGCGTAGACGAACATTCCCAAAGGCCGCAATCCGGGCATATGTCGCAGCGGCCCGTGTGCTACGGGGCGACCCGCCCGTTGGCGTTGAACGCCTCGTGCGTCAACGGCATGAGACCGGCCCAGTGCTCCTCCATCCGCTCGGCGACCATCTCGATCTCCCGCTGCGGGAAGGAGGGCACCTTCGCCAGTTCGTGCCGGGTGCGCAGCCCCAGGAAGTGCATCAGCGACCGGGCGTTGCAGGTGGCGTACATCGAGGAGTAGAGGCCGACCGGAAGGGCCGCGCGGGCGACCTCGCGGGCGATGCCGGCGTCCAGCATCTCCTGGTACGCCTCGTAGGAGCGGCGGTAGCTGTCCTCGAGGGTGCGGACGGTGCCCCTGTGCTGCTCGGCCGTGCCCTCGACGAACCGGTACTTGCCCGGACGCCCCTCCTGCACCAGCTTGCGGGAGGTGTCCGGCACGTAGAAGACGGGCTCCAGCTCCCGGTACCTGCCGCTCTCCTCGTTGTAGCTCCAGCCGGCCCTGTGACGGTGGAACTCGCGGAAGACGAACAGCGGCGCGCTGATGAAGAAGGTCATCGAGTTGTGCTCGAACGGGCTGCCGTGCCGGTCGCGCATCAGGAAGTTGATCAGTCCCCTGGAGCGCTGCGGATCCTTCTCCAGCTCCTCCAGGGACTGCTCACCCGCGGTGGAGACCCGCGCCGCCCATAGCACGTCGGTGTCTGCGGCCGAGTGTTTGACCAGCTCGACGGTCATGTCACTGCGGAAGCGGATGTCGGGGGCGTCGGACACCGGGAATCCTTTCGGTCGTGCCACGCGGGAAGTCGGGGCGGCGCACAGCCTATGGCGGGGGCGAACCGAGGGGCGACCTCGCCCCCTCGGCCCGCCTCCGCCGGCACGGCGGCGGGCACAGTCGCTGATATTCTTCCGCAAGCAGTAGAAAACGGGCACTTGACCGGACGCCTGGGCGTTCTCCCCGTGGCAGTACAGATCACTCTTGAAGGAGCAGCAGCAGATGGTCCGCCGCGAGGAGTCCGTGCCCTTCGCCTTCGTCGCCGACTCCGGGCACTTCCGCAGTAACGTCACTCCCCCGCGCCGCCGCCCGTCGAGGGCGGACGTGGCCGGTCGCGTGCTGCTGGGGGTGGTCGTGGTCGCCGGCCTCGTGGGATCCCTGCTTCTGGGGATGCCTGCCCTGGAGACCCCCCGGCCGCAGGACGGCAGGCCGGACCAGCCGACCGCCGCCGAGAGCCGCTGATAATCTCCTCGCTCACAGGCCCCCACCCACTGTGTCCGTGAGCGAGGATCCCGTGCCACTGCACTTCCTGACGGCCGACGGCGAACTGGACGCCACCGCCTCCGACGCACCGCTGCCGTACGAGGAGCGGGAGAGATGGCGTCGACCGTACCGGCCGGGCCCCTGGCGGGTCGCCGGGGCGGCGCTGGCGCTGCTGCTCGCCGCCTACATGCTGATGTCCACCCTGATCATCGCCATGGCGGGCGCCGCCGCGGAGGCGGCCGTGTGCCTGCTGGTGGCGGCGCTGGTGATCGCGTACGCGCTGCGGCTGCTGCGGATGGGGGTGTGGGTCAGCGCCCGCGGGATACGCCAGGTGGGTCTGGTCTCGACCACGACGCTGTCCTGGCGCGAGGTCTCGGCCGTGCGCACCGTGCAGCAGCCGGTGAAATGGCTGGGCCTGCCGCGGACCGTGCAGGGGCAGGCCCTGCTCGTCGAACCGCGGCGCGGCGAGGCGCTGAGGCCGGTGCTGACCGACCACAACGCCGACTTCCTGTCCCGCCCCGACTCCTTCGACCAGGCGGCGGACGTGGTCGAGGGCTGGGCCGCGGAGAACCGCCGCCCCTAGCCCACTCCGATGCGGCGGGCCCTGGGGCGGCGGGCTCCGTTCAGGCGGCGGTCTCCCGCACGGGCCTGCCGTCGTGCAGCGCGATGGCGCGCTGCATGGCCTTGCGGGCCCGCGGGGTGTCCCGGGCGTCGTGGTAGGCCACGGCCAGCCGGAACCAGCAGCGCCAGTCCTCCGGGGCTGCCTCGGTCTCCTCCCTGCGCCGGGCGAAGACCTCGTCCGCCGACGCCTTGTCCACCCGTCCGCCCGCCGTCCGCGCGGGCCCGTCCTGCGGCAGCCCGCCCTCGGCCTCCAGTTCACGCGCCAGACGGCCGGCGTTCCGCGCGAAGCGGGTGTTGTGCCACAGGAACCAGGCGCCGACGCACGGGAGGACGAAGGCGACGACCCCCATCCCCATCGCGGCCGGCTCGCCCGTCCTCAGCAGCAGCACGCCCTGCATGGCCACCACCGCGAAGACGGCGACCAGCGAGACGGCGAGGAAGGCGTAGGTGATCTTTCCGCCCATGTGTCTCAGTCCAGGTCCATGAAGTGCTCCAGCCCCACGGTGAGGCCGGGGGTGTCCGTCACACGGCGCACTCCCAGCAGGATGCCGGGCATGAAGCTGCTGTGGTGCAGCGAGTCGTGGCGGATGGTGAGGGTCTCGCCGGTGTCGCCGAAGAGGACCTCCTGGTGCGCCAGCAGCCCGCGCAGCCGCACCGCGTGCACCGGGATTCCGTCCACGTCCGCGCCGCGGGCGCCGTCGAGGGCGGAGGTGGTGGCGTCCGGCTGCGCCGGGCAGCCCGCCTCGGCCCGCGCCTCGGCGATGAGCCGGGCGGTGCGGGTGGCGGTGCCGGAGGGCGCGTCGGCCTTGTTCGGGTGGTGCAGTTCGACGACCTCGGCGGACTCGAAGAATCGGGCGGCCTGACGGGCGAAGCGCATGGTCAGCACGGCGCCGATGGAGAAGTTCGGCGCGACCAGCACTCCGGTGCCCGGGGACGCCTCCAGCCAGGTGCGCAGCTTGCCGAGACGCTCGTCGTTCCAGCCCGTGGTGCCGACGACGCCGTGGATGCCGTGGCCGACGCAGAACTCGAGGTTGCCCATCACCGCGTCGGGGTGCGTCAGGTCCACCGCGACCTGGGCGCCCGCCTCGGTGAGCGCCTCCAGGGAGTCGTCCTTGTCCAGGGCGGCGACGAGCTCCATGTCGTCGGCGCCCTCCACGGAGCGGGCCGCCTCGGAGCCGATGCGGCCCTTCGCGCCGAGGACTGCTACGCGGAGCTTGCTCATGTGCGTGTTCCCTTTCACGGGTACGGGCCCGGCGGGGCCCGGGTCGGGCAGGTCGGCCAGGCCGGGCGGGCCTGCGGTCAGGCGACGGCTTCGTCCAGGCGTGCGCTCTGCCGGTCGGTCAGCGGCCCGATGACCGACAGCGAGGGCCGCCACCCCAGGATCTCGCGGGCCACCGAGCGGATGTCGTCGGGGGTGACAGAGGCGATCTTCGCGAGCATCCCGTCGACCGACAGCTGCTCGCCCCAGCACAGCTCGCCCTTGCCGATGTGGTTCATCAGCGCGCCGGTGTCCTCCAGGCCCATGACCGTGGAGCCGGAGACCTGGCCGATCGCACGGCGCAGCTCCTCGTCCCCCAGGCCGTGCGAGGCGACGTGGTCGAGCTCGTCGCGGCAGATCTTCAGCACGTCGTGGACCAGGTTGGGGCGGCAGCCCACGTACACGCCGAACAGACCGCAGTCGGCGAAGCCGGAGGTGTAGGAGTACACGCTGTAGGCCAGTCCGCGCTTCTCGCGCACCTCCTGGAACAGCCGGGAGCTCATGCCGCCGCCCAGGGCCGCGCTGAGCACTCCGAGCGCCCAGCGGCGCTCGTCGGTGCGGGACAGCCCGGGCATGCCGAGGATGACGTGGGCCTGCTCGGTGGCACGGTCCAGCAGATCGACGCGGCCCGCGGTGCGGATGCGGCGCGAGCCGCTCCGGGGTGCGACGGGCTCGGCGTCGGTGCGGCCCAGGGCGCCCGCCCGTTCGAAGGCCTCGCGCACCTGGCGTACGACCGTGTCGTGGTCGAGGTTGCCGGCGGCGGCGACGACCAGGTGGGTGGGGTCGTAGTGCCGGCGGTAGAAGCGGGCGATCTGGTCGCGGGTGAGGGCGTTGATGGTGTCGGTCGTGCCCAGGACCGGGCGGCCCAGCGGGGTGTCGCCGAGCATGGTCCTGGCGAACAGGTCGTGGACGCAGTCCCCGGGATCGTCCTCGGTCATGGCGATCTCCTCCAGGACGACGTTGCGCTCGGCGTCGACGTCCTCGGAGCGGATCAGTGAGCCGGTCAGCATGTCGCAGACGACGTCGACCGCCAGCGGCAGGTCGGTGTCCAGGACCCGGGCGTAGTAGCAGGTGAACTCCTTCGCCGTGAAGGCGTTCATCTCGCCGCCGACCGCGTCGATCTCCGCGGAGATGTCCAGGGCGCTGCGCCGTCCGGTGCCCTTGAAGAGCAGATGCTCCAGGTAGTGGGTGGCGCCGTTGAGCGTGGGCGTCTCGTCGCGGGAGCCGACCCGCGCCCAGATGCCGAAGGTGGCGGAGCGGACGGTCGGCACCGACTCGGTGACGACCCGCAGACCCCCGGGGAGCACGGTCTTGCGGACGGTGCCCGCGCCGTTTCCGGCCGTGGTGGCGGACGGGGACCAGCGCCCGAAGGCGGGTCCGGCGGCCGGGCGGGGGGCGTGATGAGGACGGGCGACGGCCCGCCCCACCGGGGCGGTGGGGCGGGCCGTCGTACGGGGCGTGCGCGTCACTTGGTCGCGGTGTCCTTCGCGTCGGTGGTCTCGTCGCCTTCCTTCTCGTCCTCCTCGAGGACCGGGATCAGCGACAGCTTGCCGCGCTGGTCGATCTCGGCGATCTCGACCTGGACCTTCTGGCCGACCCCCAGCACGTCCTCGACGTTCTCCACGCGCTTGCCGCCGGCGAGCTTGCGGATCTGCGAGATGTGCAGCAGGCCGTCCTTGCCCGGGAGCAGGGAGACGAAGGCTCCGAAGGTGGTGGTCTTCACGACCGTGCCCAGGTACCGCTCGCCGACCTCGGGCATCGTCGGGTTGGCGATGCCGTTGATCGTGGCGCGGGCGGCCTCGGCGGCCGGGCCGTCGGCGGCACCGATGTAGATGGTGCCGTCGTCCTCGATGGTGATGTCGGCGCCGGTGTCCTCCTGGATCTGGTTGATCATCTTGCCCTTGGGGCCGATGACCTCGCCGATCTTGTCGACCGGGATCTTCACGGTGATGATCCGCGGCGCGTTGGGGGACATCTCGTCCGGGACGTCGATGGCCTCGCTCATCACGTCCAGGATGTGCAGACGGGCGTCGCGGGCCTGCTTGAGGGCCGCGGCCAGCACGGAGGCCGGGATGCCGTCCAGCTTGGTGTCGAGCTGGAGGGCGGTGACGAACTGGCGGGTGCCGGCGACCTTGAAGTCCATGTCGCCGAAGGCGTCCTCCGCACCGAGGATGTCGGTGAGGGTGACGTAGTGGGTCTCGCCCTCGATCTCCTGGGAGATCAGGCCCATGGCGATGCCGGCGACCGGCGCCTTGAGCGGCACGCCGGCGTTCAGCAGCGACATGGTGGAGGCGCACACCGAGCCCATGGACGTCGAGCCGTTGGAGCCCAGCGCCTCGGAGACCTGGCGGATGGCGTACGGGAACTCCTCGCGGGTGGGCAGCACCGGGACGATCGCCCGCTCGGCCAGCGCGCCGTGGCCGATCTCGCGGCGCTTGGGGGAGCCGACGCGGCCGGTCTCGCCGGTGGAGTACGGCGGGAAGTTGTAGTTGTGCATGTAGCGCTTGCGCGTCACCGGCGAGAGGGTGTCGAGCTGCTGCTCCATGCGGAGCATGTTGAGGGTGGTGACGCCCAGGATCTGGGTCTCGCCCCGCTCGAACAGCGCCGAGCCGTGGACCCGCGGGATCGCCTCGACCTCGGCGGCCAGGGTTCGGATGTCGGTCAGCCCGCGGCCGTCGATGCGCTTCTTCTCCTTGATGACGCGCTCGCGGACCAGGGCCTTGGTCAGCGAGCGGTACGCCGCGGAGATCTCCTTCTCGCGCCCCTCGAACTGCGGCAGCAGCTTCTCGGCGGCCAGCGCCTTGACGCGGTCGAGCTCGGCCTCGCGCTCCTGCTTGCCGGCGATGGTCAGCGCCTGGGACAGCTCGTCGCGGACGGCCGTCTGAAGCGCCTCGTACACGTCGTCCTGGTAGTCCAGGTAGATCGGGAACTCGCCGACCGGCTTGGCGGCCTTGGCGGCCAGGTCCGACTGGGCCTTGCACAGGGCCTTGATGAAGGGCTTGGCGGCCTCCAGGCCGGCGGCGACGACCTCCTCGGTCGGCGCCTCGGCGCCACCCTTGACCAGCTCGACGGTCTTCTCGGTGGCCTCGGCCTCGACCATCATGATCGCCACGTCGCCGTCGGGCAGGACACGGCCGGCGACGACCATGTCGAAGACGGCCTCCTCCAGCTCGCTGTGGGTGGGGAAGGCCACCCACTGGCCGCGGATCAGGGCGACGCGGGTGCCGCCGATCGGGCCCGAGAAGGGCAGACCGGCCAGCTGGGTGGAGCAGGAGGCGGCGTTGATGGCGACCACGTCGTAGAGGTGGTCGGGGTTGAGGGCCATGATCGTCTCGACGATCTGGATCTCGTTGCGCAGGCCCTTCTTGAAGGACGGGCGCAGCGGGCGGTCGATCAGGCGGCAGGTGAGGATCGCGTCCTCACTCGGGCGCCCCTCGCGGCGGAAGAAGGAGCCGGGGATCTTGCCCGCGGCGTACATCCGCTCCTCGACGTCGACCGTCAGGGGGAAGAAGTCCAGCTGTTCCTTGGGGTGCTTCGAGGCGGTGGTGGCCGACAGCACCATGGTGTCGTCGTCCAGGTAGGCCACGGCGGAACCGGCGGCCTGGCGGGCCAGACGGCCGGTCTCGAAGCGGATGGTGCGGGTGCCGAAGGATCCGTTGTCGATGACGGCCTCGGCGTAGTGGGTCTCGTTCTCCACCAGGGAATTCTCCTCGTCTGCGTCCGCGCCCGTGTGGCTCGGACGGTGTCGGTGGAGCGTCTTCCCGTACGGGCCGGTCTTCGATCGAAGCTCCCGGGGCCTTTTCGCCCGGGGGCCACTACCGAGGACCGGCGGCGTGAAGGCGCTCCGCCTCGTTCTCGTATTGTCGTTGTGGGACCAGACTACAAAGCTTCCGGCCTCCGTGAGTGCCTGTGAGGCGCCGCGAGTACGGCGAAGGGAGCGGTTCCCCTTGCGGGAACCGCTCCCTCTCACGGCGTACTACCGGGCGCCGGCCGCACCGCGGCGGATGCCCAGGCGCTCGACCAGCGCGCGGAAGCGCTGGATGTCCTTCTTCGCCAGGTACTGCAGCAGGCGGCGGCGCTGGCCGACCAGGAGCAGCAGGCCCCGGCGGGAGTGGTGGTCGTGCTTGTGGGTCTTCAGGTGCTCGGTGAGGTCCGAGATGCGGCGGGTGAGCAGCGCGACCTGGACCTCGGGGGAGCCGGTGTCGCCCTCCTTGGTGGCGAACTCGGCCATGATCTGCTTCTTCGTAGCGGCGTCGAGCGACACGCGATACTCCTTGGATTCTTCGTCGAGGCCACCGAGTGCCCCTGGTCTTCCGCGCAGGGGATCTTCCATGACTCGGGAGGCGGGGTCCGCTGGGCGCTGCCTCCAGGTGATCACCGGAAGACGCGTACACAAACGGCCGCCGACAACCCTACCAGTCGTGCGACGGGCCGCTCACCGCAGGTCGCCGCCGGGGCCCGGAGGCTGCCGGGCGGCCCCGGCGCGCCCGGACGCCCCTCTCAGCCGGTCATGCTCCGCGCGGCGGAGTAGGCGTCCAGCACCGCCAGGCACAGCGGGACCAGCGACAGCAGGACGAAGCCCTCGGCGAAGTCGAGGAAGCGGCCCCAGAAGGGGGTGACACCGCGCCGCGGCACGATCAGGCCGATGGCGGTGGCCAGTGCCGCCGCGCCTGCCAGGGCCGCCGACAGCCAGACGGTGCGCAGATCCAGCGGGCCGCTGTCCCCGGCCAGCAGTTCGCCCACCAGGTCGGCGGGCGGGTTGAGTGCCAGGCCGAGGGCGAGGAGGGACAGGGCGGCCAGTCCGGCGGCGAGGGTGCAGGCGACCTGCGCGGTGTAGCGGAACAGGCGGGCGCGCGTCAGCGCCGCCAGGCCGGCGGCCAGGGCGAGGAGCTGCCCCCAGCCGGAGTCGGAGAAGCCCAGGACGGCCGCCGACGCGACGGTTACGGCCGAGCAGCCGCCGACGAGGCCGAGCAGCGTCTCGTGGCCGCGGCGGGCCTGGGCCGCGACGCGGTCCGCGTCGACGGGGCCCGCGGTGTCGGGGGCGGCGTCGGGGTCCTCGTCGTAGCGCATGGTGCCGGTGCGCGGCGCGTTGTAGCCGATGGGAAGCCGGGCGAAACGGGCGGACAGGGCGGGCAGGAAGGCGATGGCGCCGATCGCCACGGGGGCGCACACGGCCGCGGTCTGCACCGGGCTCAGTTCGGCGAGGATGCCGGTGAAGGTGGCCAGGGTGCCGATGGCGGCGGCGAAGGCGGCGGCGACGAACGGGCCGTCCCCACCCGGCATGGCGGCGATCAGGGCGACGGAGGCGACGAGGACGGCCACGCATCCGAGCAGGAACTGCAGCCTGCCGATGCCGCCGCCGTCCGCCAGGGGCAGCAGCCCGGACCCGGCGATCATCACGTGCGGCAGGGAGGCGAGTCCGAGCGCCGTCGCGGCGGGCCGGTCGTCGTACACCCGGGCCCGTACCGCCGCGAAGGCGATCAGCAGCACCCCGGTCACGGCGGCGAGGACGCCCGGCAGGCTGTGCATGTCGTGGCGGACCGGGTCGGCGAACCACAGCACGAAGGCCATGAGCGACAGCAGCACCACGCCGCCGACCAGCCCGGCGCCGCGCATCAGGTCGTCGCTCCACATCCTGCGGTCCCTGGAGACCGCGGAGGCGACCGCGTCGGAGACGTCGTCGAAGACGGCCGGCGGCAGCGACTCGGCGAACGGGCGGAGGCTGAGGACCTCGCCGTCCAGGACCTGCTGGGCCGCCAGGGATCGGGCGCTGTCGAGCACTGCGCCGTCGCGGCGCACCAGGTGGTAGCCGACGGGGGCGCCCTCCGCGGAGGCCTGGCCGCTGAGGCGGAGGATCTCGGGGTACAGGTCGGCGGCCGGCACGTCCTCGGGGAGGGCCACATCGATACGGCTGTCGGGCGCGACGATGGTGACCCGGCAGAAGCCGGTGGCGGCTGCCGGTGCAGTCGTACTCACCTTGAGATCCCCCTCGTGGGCTGCTCACTGGCTCACTGGCTCCACACGATGCGCACGGGCCTTCTTGCCGGAACTCCGCGTTCTCCCGCGGCTCTTCACCCCTGGCCGGCCGCTCACGCCACGCATACGCCGCGCGCCACCCTACCGCCCCTCGGAATCACCGGCTGCCAGTAGTATCGCCCCGCGCGGACGGGGTCCGTCGCCACGGGGGCGTCGGCAGGCACACCACCGTCCCGCTCTGCCCGAGGGATTGATGCTTCCGTGAGCCAGATCGTCGTCAAGCGTCCGCCGCGGGTGCTGCCGCCCAGCGTGCCCGGCGAGGATCTGAGGCTCGAACCCCCGCCCGAACTCCCGCGCGGGCAGCAGGAGAGCGTGCTGTTCCAGCTTCTGCCGATGCTGGGCATGGGCGGTTCGGTGGTCTTCTTCTTCATGCCGAACGCGCATCCCTTCATGCGCATCATGGGCGTGATCATGATCGCGTCCACCCTGGCCATGCTCGTCGCCACCATCGTGCGGTACCGGCGGGGCACGCAGGGCGAGATGGCCCAGATGCGCCGCGACTACCTCAAGTACCTGGCGCAGACCAGGCGCAGGGTCCGCAGAACGGCGCGGATGCAGCGGGACGCGCAGTACTACCTGCACCCCTCGCCGGACCAGCTGTGGACCCTGGTCGCCGAGTCCTCCCCGCGCTTCGCCGGGGAGGCGCCCAGCCGGGTGTGGGAACGGCGCGCGAGTGACGACGACTTCGTGCATGTGCGTGTCGGCCTGGGCGAGCAGAGGCTCGCCACCCCTCTGGTGGCTCCGGAGACGGCGCCGGTGGACGAACTGGAGCCGCTGACGGCCGGTGCGATGCACCAGTTCCTGCAGACGCAGGGCACCGTCGCGAACCTGCCGATGGCCGTGTCCCTGCGCGCCTTCTACCACCTGACGGTGAGCGGCGACCCGGAGTCGGTGCACGGTGCCGTCCGCGGCATGGTCGCCTCCCTGGTCACCCTGCACTCCCCCGAGGACCTGGTGGTCGGCGTGGTGACCGGGCGGGACGGCGCCGAGCGCTGGGAGTGGGCCAAGTGGCTGCCCCACGTCCAGGTCCCGGGTGTCGCCGACGGCGCGGGCAGCGGACGGCTGATCACGGGCGATCCCGCCGGCCTGGAGCACCTGCTGGGCGCGAAGCTGGAGGGCCGCCCCCGCTTCAACTCCTCCGCACCGCCGCTGCTGGACCAGCCGCATGTGGTGGTCGTGCTGGACGGCGGCTCCGTGGTGCCCCCGGACTCGATGCTGGCCTCCGCCGAGGGGCTGCAGGGGGTCACCGTCATCGAGGTCGTCCCCGGTGACATCGGCAGTCCGCGCGGCGGCCTGTCGGTGGTCGTACGCCCCGGCGAACTGCGGCTGGAGTCGCCGCACGGCGCGGTGTACCAGGGCCGGCCCGACCACCTCTCCCCGGAGGCCGCCGAGGCGCTGGCCCGCCAGCTCGCCCCGCTGCGCATGGGCACGGGGGGCGACGACGACGAACCGCTGCTGGCGAACCTGGAGTTCACCGACCTGCTGAGCCTGGGCGACGCCGCCTCGGTCGACGTACGGCGCACCTGGCGGCCGCGGTCGACGGCCGAGCGGCTGCGGGTGCCCATCGGCGTGGGCGAGGCCGGCCAGCCGGTCATGCTGGACCTGAAGGAGGCCGCTCAGGACGGCATGGGCCCGCACGGCCTGTGTGTCGGCGCGACCGGATCGGGCAAGTCCGAACTGCTGCGCACCCTGGTACTGGGCCTGGCGGTCACGCACTCCTCGGAGACGCTGAACTTCGTGCTGGCGGACTTCAAGGGCGGCGCGACCTTCGCCGGGATGTCACAGATGCCGCACGTGGCGGCCGTCATCACCAACCTGGCCGACGACCTCTCACTGGTCGACCGCATGGGCGACTCCATCCGCGGCGAGCTCAACCGCCGCCAGGAACTGCTGCGCGACGCCGGCAACTACGCCAACATCCACGACTACGAGCGGGCCCGGGCCGCGGGCGCCCCGCT
Organism: Streptomyces sp. ICN903; assembly: GCF_022015835.1. Classification (NCBI taxonomy): domain Bacteria; kingdom Bacillati; phylum Actinomycetota; class Actinomycetes; order Kitasatosporales; family Streptomycetaceae; genus Streptomyces; species Streptomyces sp. ICN903. The sequence goes on from NZ_JAKMAY010000137.1 coordinate 14,275, forward strand.
GATCCCGCTGCCCTCGCTGGTGCTGGTCATCGACGAGTTCAGCGAACTGCTCACGGCCAAGCCGGACTTCATCGACATGTTCATCCAGATCGGCCGCATCGGCCGTTCGCTGGGCGTGCACCTGCTGCTGGCCTCGCAGCGTCTGGAGGAGGGCCGGCTGCGGGGCCTGGAGACCTATCTGTCGTACCGGATCGGTCTGCGCACCTTCTCCGCGGCCGAGTCCCGCGCGGCGCTGGGCGTGCCGGACGCGTACCACCTGCCGTCGGTGCCCGGTTCGGGCTACCTGAAGTTCGGCACCGACGAGATGGTCCGCTTCAAGGCCGCCTACGTCTCCGGCACCTACCGCTCCGGCGCCTCCGCCTCCGCCGGGGCCGCCGGCGGGCCGCTGCCCGCCGAACGCCGGCCGGTGCTCTTCACCGCCAGGCCGGTGCCGGTGCCCGCCCCCCGGCGCCCCGAGCACGTCCCGGCC
>NZ_JAKMAY010000138.1:0-3274 GCF_022015835.1 Streptomyces sp. ICN903
GCGCTCCCCCCTCCGTACCGCCGCCCAGCACGTCCGCCAGGAGCCGCGGGTCCTCGCGGAGCTTTGCCAGCGCCCGCGACACCGCGCTCTTGACCGTGCCGACCGAGACCCCGAGCACCGCCGCGGTCTGCGCCTCGCTCAGGTCCTCGTAGTAGCGCAGAACGACCATGGCCCGCTGCCGCTCCGGGAGCGCCAGAACCGCCCGCCACACCGCGTCGCGCACGGCCTGCTGCTCGGCGGGGTCGGGGCCGGGCACCGGCTCGGGCTCCGGCAGCTCCTCGCAGGAGTACTCGTCCACCCGGCGCTTGCGCCACTGCGAGGTGCGCGTGTTCACCAGCGCGCGGCGCACGTAGCCGTCGAGCGCGCGCTGGTCCTCGATCCGCTCCCAGGCCATGTAGGTCTTGGTCAGCGCGGTCTGGAGCAGGTCCTCGGCGTCGCTCGGGTTGGCGGTGAGCGAGCGCGCCGTGCGCAGCAGCACCGGCCCGCGGGCCCGTACGTACGAGGTGAAGGTCAGCGGCGTCACGGTCGCGGCCGTCCCATGCGTGGTCATGGCCCAACGCTAGGAGCCGGGGCCCCCGCCCCGGATCGGCCCCAGGTCCCGATGCCGCGTCCCTCTCAGGGTGGAGGCGGGTCGCCGCCTCCACCCCCGGAAGGGGGACGGACCCCCGTACCGTCTCGGGGTCGCCCCGGTGACCGCCCGCGCGCACCGGCAGCGCACGGCAGCCGCGCGCCACAGCCGCGCGCACAACAGCAGAGCGGCCGCACCGAGTGCGGCCGCCCTGCCCCATCCCTTCTCCCGGGACACCGGCCGGTTCCCCGCCCGGCCGGCGCCCGTCGGCTCATCCGAGCCCGTGAAGCGCGTGCACCACCACGGCCCCGAACCGGGTGATGCGGGTACGTGCCATGTTCTGTCCTTCCGGAGCGTGTGCCTGAGGTTGTCGCAGCGACGTCGCGAACACAGACTGCCCGACGAAAACCCGGCGAACCACTCACAACGCCTCATCCACTCGCAAGAATGACGACGTGTCGATAAACCCCCCACGCAACCGCATAACCCCCTCCCACCCGTCCGCAGCAGGGCGGGCGCCACCGGCACGCCCCTCGCACGCCCGTACGCGCCCCCGGCGCACGGCGCCCGCGCCATACCCGCGCGCCCCGAATCGGGAGCCAAGCGCCCCCACCGGCCAACAGTGGAACGGCACGGCCTCCGGGGGGCGTCGTCCCTCCGAGGGGCACGACGAGCGCGCCCCGGAGGGGGAGACCACACATGGACACGAGCGGATTCGCGGAGTGGGTAGAGCGGTTCGAGGACGAGCGCGAGCGCAGACGCGTCCAGGGCGACCCCGACTGGGAGCGGGGCGCCGTCCTCCACCCGGCCGTGAGGAGCAGCGTCCAGCGCTTCCAGGTGGGCGAGGACGGCGACGGCTCCAACCTGATCGCCAAGGCGGACCGGGCCGGGGACCCCGACTACGCGCGGGCGGTGCGGCTGTTCGTCGCCGAGGAGCAGAACCACGCCCGCCTGCTCGCCCATCTGCTGGCCGCGGGCGGCGCACCGGTGCTGAACGGCCACTGGAGCGACAGGGCCTTCGTACGGCTGCGGCGCCTGATGGGGCTGCGCGTGGAACTGCTGGTGCTGATGGTCGCGGAGGTGGTGGCGCTGCGCTACTACCGCGCCCTGCGCGACGGCGCCGGCGACCCGCTCGCCTCGGACGTGGCGGGCCGCATCCTGGCCGACGAGCAGCGCCACGTACCGTTCCACTGCGAGCGCCTGCACGCCTCCCTCGCCCGGCTGCCCCGCCCGCTGCGCCGACCGGTGATGAGCCTGTGGCGGCTCCTGCTCCTCGCCGCGTCCCTCGTCGTCGCCGCCGACCACGGCCCGGCGCTGCGCCGGCTCGGCCTCGGGCGCCGGCGCTTCGTCGCGGACGTCATGGCCTCCTCCCGCACGGTGGTCTCCGCGGTGCTGACCCCGCGTACGGCCGCCCGTTCGGGTACACGGCCGGGCACCCGATCGGGCAAGGCCTGACACCGGACGGCCGGGCGATGGCCGCAGGCCGTACTGCGGTCACCGCATGGACCACCCGCCCCATGGCCCATACAAGCCCTCGGAACGCCTGGAAACCCTCAGTACCGACCGGCCCTACGTCTTCGACCGCCCGGCACGGACGTAATCGCGGTACTCGTCCCCCGCCATGCCGGTGTTGACCCACCTCCCGCGGAGCGCCCCCGTCCGGTCCTCCGCGACGGCCATGGCGCTCGGTGGATCGTCCACGACCGCGATCTCCCGCCCGAACTCCTCATCGGGGTCCAGGGGTGGGAATTCCAGCAGATCGCAGAAGTCCTCACCCCCGGTGTCCTCCACGGTGTGGAGCATTACTACAAAGCCGCGCCTGGTCGGTTCGACGGAGACCCAACTGACGGCAGGGGCGTCCCCTGAGCCCACCGGCCCCAGGAACTGCTCGATGCCCTGCCCCCTGCGCAGGGCGCCAACGGCGAACGAATCGGTCAGGTAGCGCATCCGCGCAGCATAGATACCGGCCCCAGAACCGCACCGACAGCACTGCGGATACCTGCTTTGGACCATGCCATGGTCCGCCGTGACCCCACGGACTCGGGGCTGTCAGTTCAGCGACTTCTCGATGGCCCCGAAGATGTCCGCCTCGGTCTCCTCTGCCAGTCAGGCAGGGCGGCCCGGTCGGCCACGTACCCCGGCTTCGGGCCCTCGAAGTGTTCATGGGTTTCATGGTCCTGCCTCCCTTCGACCGTACCCGGACAGGCACCCCGCGCAGTTGGCTGTGCACAGAACGCGATCGGTTTCGGCCTTCCGCCCGCCGGGCGATGCGGCGCGCACGGGAAGGAGCGAGGGAGCTTGGAGAACATGGCCACGGACGAGCCCGCCAAGGGCGACGCGCTCTACGACGAGATCCGGAAGACCGTGGGCGAGTTCCAGGACAGGGACGCCGCGTACTACCTCCTGCGTCCCGTCGGCGGAGGCCGCGAGTGGGCGGCCATGCCCGAGGTGCTGCGCCCGGCCACGCAGGCCGAGTTGCTGAGCGCCCGCGTGAAGGCCGCCAACCGCGCCGGCCGGATGCCGTGACGCGGGCCGCCACCTGGATGCGTTTCTGGTGCGAGCTGTCGGCGAGCGCCCCCGGCCGGCCGTCCCGGATCGTGCTGGGCCTGCACCTGGCCCCCACCCCGCGCCTGGCGGTGCGGTGGATGCGCGGGCAGGCGGAACGCGTCGCCAGGCGCGGGGTGGGGGCCAGGTGCAGGCCCAGCA
>NZ_JAKMAY010000138.1:3284-14700 GCF_022015835.1 Streptomyces sp. ICN903
CCAGGCCCCTAACGCTCGCCTGCTGGGCCAGCAGGACGGCCAAGTATGGCCGGGCGGGGCCGGTCTAGTGGAGCCCATGCTTCGGCCCCGGCACCCCGTGGCTGCCCCCGGCCTGCCTGCGTCCCGTCCGGGCGGAGGGCGTCCCCGACCCCGGCTCGGTCATACGGGAGTGGGCGCGCGCCGAGGCGGAGCGGGAGAACGCCCTGGAGGTGCTGCGGGAGGGCTGGTCCTACACCGTCGCGGCCCACGACGAGACGGCCCACTACCGCCTGACGGCCTGGCCGCTGGTGCTGCCGCCCGCCGGAGAGCTACGGGTGTACCGGCGCACCCACGCGGCCGCACACGCCGCCCCACCGACTCCGCCCCGGCCACGTCCGGCAGGACGGCCGTGACCGGGGCGGCCGACCCCCGTTCCCCACGGGACGGGCGCACGTACACGCAGAGACGACCCCCGACGAAGGAGAACCCATGAACCCCATGCAGACGCCCCGGGCCGACGCGGGCAACCCGCAGGACGACAGCGACTCCGGCAACAAGCACGGCGGAGGCGGCTCGGACGAGGGCGGCAACACCAACGACGGCCAGGGCCCGGCGGACGGTCGCTGAGGTGGCCGAGGACACGACGGCGGAGGCCGGTCCCGAGCGGCTGGCCTCCGTACTCCTGGAGAAGGGTGCGCTGACCGCCGACTGGCTGCCGGCGTTCCACGCCGTGCCGCGCCACCTGTTCGTACCCGAGGTGATCTGGCCGGGGCGGGCCGGTATGAACCGGCAGGACGACCGGGTCGTCCGCTCGCAATCCCCGGACCTGTGGTGGGAAGCGGTCTACTCGGACGCGCCGATCACCACCCAGTGGGACGACGGTGCGTACACCGGGCCGGGGCGGGGCCGCACCCCGACCTCCTCCAGCTCGATGCCGACGATGGTGTTCTCCATGCTCGCGGACCTGGACGTACGGCCCGGCGACCGGGTGCTGGAGATCGGCACGGGGACCGGGTGGAACGCCGCGCTGCTGTGCCACCGGCTGGGGGACGGCCACGTCGCCACGGTCGAGGTGGACGAGGGCGTCGCCGGTCAGGCCCGCACCCGGCTGTCCGCGGCGGGCTTCTCGCCCCGCGTCGTCGTGGGCGACGGCGCCGAGGGGTACGGCGAAGGGGCGCCCTACGAGCGGATCATCGCCACCTGCTCCGTGGGGCGCGTCCCCGCGCAGTGGCTCGGGCAGGCCCGGCCCGGTGCGGTGATCGTCGCGCCGTGGGGGCCGGTGTACGGCGGCGAGGGGATCGTCCGGCTCACGGTCCGGGACGATGGGTCGGCCTCGGGGCCGTTCACCGGCTCCTCCGCGTTCATGCGGCTGCGCGAGCAGCGTAGGAGGCTGCCCCCGAAGAGCGAGTACCTCAGGGGGCGCGAGTGGCCGGCCGGGGGCGCGGAATCCACAACGACGCTCTCCCCCGATGACGTGGGCGACTGGATCCACATGTTCGCCACCGGCGTCCAGGTGCCCGACCTCTTCTGCCGGGTCGTCCACGGAACGGACGGCTCCTACCGGCTGTGGCTGCACGACACCGGCCTGACGAGCTGGGCCACCGCCGACCACGAGAGGGGCCGGACCGAGTTCCGGACCGTCCAGGCCGGTCCCCGCCGGCTCTGGCACGAGCTGGAGTCCGCCTGGCGCTGGTGGTACCGGCAGGGGCAGCCGGACTTCACCCGCTTCGGCCTCACGGTGGATGGCCACCGCCACACGGTCTGGCTCGACTCCCCGGACAACCCCGTCCCGGACTTCACCGGCGCGACAACCCCCTGAGCCCCGCCAACCCTCGCCCGTCCCCGCCCACCCGGGCGGGGACGGGCCTCCCCAGCCACACCACCAAGGAACCGAGTTGCCCGTACAGCACGACATCGCGGCCGAACGCGACCTCTGGGACGCCTACGCGAGCAGCACCCGCAACGACGTGACCGACGCCGAGCCCGTCTTCAACTGGACGCAGTACCAGGGGCACGGGCCGGGGACCGAAATCCTCGGAAACCCGGCCAGTGTGCTGGAGATCGGCTGCGGCACTGGCCGGGCACTCGCCCACCTCGCTCAGCGCGGCGTCAAGGCGAAGGGCGTGGACCTCTCACCCGTCATGGTCGCGAACACCACGAAGCGGTGGGGGCCGCTGGGGGTGGAATTCGTGTGCGCGGAGGTGCTGGAGTTCCTGGCCGACGACCGGGCGACTTACGACGCGGTGTACTCGATCTTCGGCGCCGCCTGGTTCACCGACCCCTCCCGTCTCTTCCCGCTGGTCGCCGCCCGGCTGAACCCGGGCGGCGTCTTCGCCTTCTCCCACCCACCCGCCATCCCCGGCGCCTACGGCCCGCAGGGTATGTACAAGGGCGGCTTCGCCGGCCCGGCCATGTTCACGTACCGCTACAGCTACAAGCCGCAGGTGTGGGCACGCTTCCTGACCCGCGCCGGCTTCCGCGACCCCGAGGTCCGGACCCTCGACGCCCCCACCCCGGGCCACATCGGCACTCTCCTCGCCACCGCCATCAAACCCTGACCGTCCACTCCCGCCAGCGGAGACGCGAGCCCCCTACGTCGGAGGCACCGGAAACCAACCCGACCCGCGACCACCGCACGGGCCGACTCCTCTCTGGCCGCTATCCCGACTGTCGGTCCCTGGGGCTAGAACACGCGCATGACGTACAGATTCACGGCGCGGGTCGCCTGCGGACTGGATGACCCCAACGAAGACGACTGCATGATGGCGGGCGTGGCCGAGTCGGACGACGAGGACGCGTTCTCCCTGCTGTTCATGTGTGATTTCGACGAGCCCGGCCCGCAGGAAGTATCCCTGGGCATGGACACGCATTGCCTCGTCACGCCCGACCAGGGCACCGCCTACGGCTGTGTACGTGAGGTGGAGCTGAGCGGCGACGTACTACGGGTGACCTTGGACCCCGCATCGTTGGACGACCTCGTTCTGACCGACCCCGTCATCGAGGCTCTGCTGCGCGCACCGGCAGCGGACGTGGCCCGCATGCGCGAAGTCTTGCCGCGCATCCTGGCCTACGGGCGCCCAGATGCCCGCCCAACCTTGATCACGATGTAGCGGGTACAGCAACACCACCGTCGGCTGACCATCGCCTTACAAGTTCGATCACCGGGCTGCGCGGCCTGCTGGGCCCTGACTACCCTGGCGGCTCTTTTCCGTGACGAGACAGCGCACCACACAAAAAACGCTGGACTCAGCCCGGCACTGCTGCACCCGTCATCAAGGCGAAACACATACTGCCGGAGATGCCCTCACAGACACCAGCCAACGCTTGACGGCCAGCAATCATCAAGGAAATCACCATAGCCACCATCCTCTCGCGTGCATTCTGAGACATAGCGTCACGGTTTGGGCGAGCGGTGATACGGCATGCAAGTGACACGAGTACACACAGTCCGGAACCCAGCAGTGCTGGGCTCAGTCCAGCGCTCAGCCAGTATGGTACCAATCCGACCGATCAGCAACCCACCTGCGTCATCGACTGCGAAGGATCTAACAAATTTTGCATCTGAGTTTGGAAATCACCGTGCGGCCACTCCCGTATCACGCCCCTGATCTGTGCGAGCACCCTCACAACCCACGCCGTGATGGCGCCCGAAGTGACCACTGCTGACCGCTCCTCCCCGCCCGTCCTGCACAACTGCCTTTCGCCCCGAATCGCCAGAGCCCTCAGTCGCAACCTTTCCTCGTCGGGCCAACTGCTCCCCTGGATTTACTGACGTCCGGTCACGGCACGCTGCCTCTGCACTCTATTTCTTGTACGGCAGGGTCCGGCGTGGCGTTCCCCTCACTGGTCGTCTTCGTCGTGTTCCTCCTCCTCAGGGATCTCACCAGCTTCCTCGATCTCAGGTTCAACGTCGAGAATCTGCTCACCCCGGTAGTAGCGCCACACACTCGGGTAGGTTCTCTGGTTGTCCGGGTACATGATGGCTCGCCCGGGAAGAAGTGCGATCTGCCAGTTCCCAGGCAGCGCGGCGGCTATAACTTCGAAGAGGCGGCTGATCGTCGGCTCCCGAGGCACCTCCACAATGGTCTTGTATGCGTTGCCGTAGCCCTTTTTCAGGTAGCGAAAGGTGTACGGAATCTCTTTCGCAGCGAGGGACAACAACTTACGCAGGACCACGGGACCTTGCGGCAGGCTGGTCAGAACCCGGTCGACGTCGATGGGGTGGAGATTATCGAAGTGGTTGGCCTTGACCACCGTCTCGTCACGACGTTTACCCGGGTCGTTATTGCCGAACCCATTGTTATTCCAGGGAATCTCGCCCTGACTCTTGTAGTGCTTAATCAAGAGCTTCTCGGGGGCGAGCGCGGAGAAGTCTTCAGCGACATACAGACAGGTGAAGGTCATCTCGGATAGGGCTATGTTTCTGCGACCGGAGATCTTGCGCAGATGTTTGGTGATCCGCGTAGGCAGGGATTTGTCGGCCTTGCCCACGTAGACGAACTCGCCGTTGCGGTAGAGCTGGTACACGCCAGGGCGGTCATCGAGCTCCGCCAGGTGCTCCTCGGTGAGGGCGGCTGCTTCGAGATCCGCCAGTGCGCTGGCGAGCTGGTCGCCGAGGGCCTGGGTGATGCTGAGCCGGAAGTCCCGGTAGTACATGGCCTGTTCGTCGTCTCTTGGCAAGGTGCCATCCCCCTTCTGCGATTTATGGGTGCACCATATGGAGTCTCGAGGCCCTCCACCCACTCTGTTCCAGACCCATGCCACAAGATCATCAACTCCGCGGTACGCTTTCCGCATGGCTGATCAGCGTGGATACGGACATGTAGACCGCACCAGCGTCGAGCTGTTCGCGGGCGGCGGGGGCCTGGCGATGGGAGTCCATCACGCGGGGTTCCGGCCACTACTGTTCAACGAGTTCAACAACCGAGCCTGCGAGACGCTCGAAGCGAGCGCCATGCGAACCCTTGGCCCGGACGGCGTCCGGCGGACCCTGGAGGTCAAGCCCCAGCCGCCAGCGCCAGGCGAGCCGGCTCCTCTCTTCCCCAATGATGTGCAAGGTCTCGACCTGACCGCCTTCCACGGCAAAGTCGACCTCCTCGCCGGCGGTCCCCCGTGCCAGCCCTTCAGCGCGGGTGGCGTCGCCAAGGGCGATGAGGACAAGCGGAACATGTTCCCCGCCGTCTTCAAGGCCATCCGCCAGATCCAGCCGAAGGCTGTCATCTGCGAAAATGTCCGCGGTTTGCTGCGCCCCTCGTTTCGGGACTACTTCGAGTACATCAAGCACGAACTCACGCTTCCGTTCGTCGAGCGCGACGACGAGGTTCGCTGGCAGGAGCACGACCGGCAGCTGACGAAACTGATCGAGGGCGGCGGAGGCGGGACCGCCGACCAGCGGTACGTCGTACGGCATATTCCGGTCAACGCGGCTGACTACGGTGTGCCGCAGATCCGTCACCGTGTGATCATCGTTGCTTTCCGTGAAGACCTCGGTGTGGATGTCGACGCCTTCGTCAAGGACGTCACCCGGACCCCCTTCGATCAAGAAGCCCTATACCGGACGATGCGCGATGAGGACGGCTCCTACTGGCGAAGGCACAAGGTAGAGGACTACGTGCGGGATGAGGTTCGGGCCCGGCTTCCGAAAAATCTCGGCCCCGAGAGCGAGAACGAGGAGCGGAAGGTCAGGCCATGGCGAACCTTGCGCGATGCCATCCAGGGCTACGGCACCGACGTGCCTCTTCCTGCTCTGCCCGCTATCGATCTGGACAAGCTAGACAGGAAGACCGAGCAGGGCGGCAGCATCACCGACCACATCGGCTGGCCCAACGCCCGGATCTACAAGGGGCACACCCCGAACGAGCTCGACCGTCCCGCCAAGACCGTCAAGGCGGGTGTACATGGGGTTCCCGGTGGTGAATCCGTCATGCTCCTGGACGACCGGGAGCGTGACGCTAGCGCGCCGGGGGAATGGCGTAGATTGCACCGCTATATGACGGTCCGCGAGACCGCGCGCGTCATGACGTTCCCCGACGAGTGGCACGGGGCCGGCCCGCGCGGCGAGAAGATGCGCCAGCTTGGAAACGCCGTGCCGGTCGTGCTCGCCGAGTTCTTCGCCAAGAAGGTCGCCGCCGCTCTCGCGTCGGTCGGTCACTAGGCGGAGTGGTGATCGTGGCCACGCGCACCTGGAAGGAAACGCGACCGCCCGAACGCGCGTACAAACGACGCAAGGGCGTCAAGCCGACCACCGAGCAGGACCGCGCCGCTGGCGGTCGCCATCGCCGCACTGTCGCCGTTGGTGGGGATCAGTACGCGCGCGCCTCGGTTTCGCTGCGACTTCCCAGAGGAAACCGCCGCATACGCGCCTACCTACGCTGGTCCCAAGACGGCAGGACTCGGGAACGGTACATCGGAGAGGTTGACCGCGAAACGCGCGCCGCCAATTTGGCTCAGGCTTGGCAGCAGGCCCGAGCCGCTGGGATGTTGACCGAGGAACCGCTACCGGCCGACTCCAAGGCCTCCTCTCGGGGAGCTCGCGCGGTCATGCGCGCTAACCGTGGTCGGGACACCAAGCCAGAACTGGCGCTGCGCTCATTGCTGCATCGAGCTGGCCTACGCTATCGCGTGGACACTCAACCGTTGGAAGGGGTGCGCCGCCGGGCCGACATCGTCTTCCCAAAGGAGCGCATCGCCGTGTTCGTGGACGGGTGCTTCTGGCATGGCTGCCCTGAACACATGCGCGCCTCCAAGAAGAACGCGGAGTCATGGAAAACCAAGATCGAAGGCAACCGGGCCCGCGATGCTGAGACGAACGAGTTGCTGCGGGCCGCTGGGTGGACGGTGATTCGGATCTGGGAGCACGAGAATCCCGCAGAGGCTGCGGGGCTCATCACGCACGCCGTACACAAGCTACGAACTGGCAAGAAGTGATGATTTACCTCGAGCCTGGGTTGACTCGCGGAGAACCAGGTCACATGCTGGGCAAAGACTGCCCTTTCTTCTGGAAGTTGTGGTCCAGGCCTGCCGCGTGCGGCACGCTCCTTTGATTTGCGGCGCCCCCTCGACCAGTTGCCATCATCTGTCATCGCCGGCCGCCCTCGGATGGTCCGGAAACGGCCCCGTATCTGGTAGCTATTGGCCCTGCCCTGAGGACTTCGCTGCTTTGGATGTGACGTCATGGGCCCAAGCTGACCCGACCGACAAAACCGGAGGTTTCCCGGTCGCGACTCGTCGTCTCCGACGCTTGGCAGGTCGGGACCGCTGGTTCGTCTCCTCCGGCAGCGGTAACGGCTTGGGTTGGGCAGCCTTCAGACAAGGCAGGCACCACCACTCCCCCGCGACAACGTTCGTAGCCCTACGGGCACACTTATACCCCTTGTGACTACAGTTGCACTGAAAACGCATCTTTCCTCCCATACCCCCGCCCATTAACCTCTTTGGGTTGACTCACTTGCACCACCGGCGGTTCTGGGACGGAATGATCGGCGGAGCAACTTTAGGTGGGAACTTCCTAAAGTCGTCGGAGCCATCCGGGCCTAGCCACCGACCAGCCCTGACAGCAACCCGGCACTCGCTGCTGGGCGAGCGGAGCGAGCCGTCTTGAACTCGCAGAGAAGGTTGTTACTCAGTTGGCCGGTTGGGCTTGTCCGGTCCCGGTAGATGCTTGGCACTTCGGTCCCAGCTGATGGTTGACAGTGGCCGTGTTTGGTTTTCTGCGCGCGCTATTACGACGTGCAGCAGGAGGCGGGGATCTGATGTGTCGCCGAGGTGATCCCTCAGGCACGGAGGATTGAGGGTGCCAGCGTCCGCGCGCGGTCGTGGAGGTCGCGGGCGGTGCGGTTGCGCAGGTGGGGACGGATCAGGGTGAACATGGTGCGGATGCGGTCGTCCACCCGTCCGCTCTGGACCATGGGGTACTCGTCCAGCGCGCCGTGCCAGGTCTTACACGCCGCTTCCAGGTGGCCCATCTTCATCTGGAACTCCGCGAGCGTGGCCCGCTCCTTGACCCTGGAGCGACGGTAGACGTCGTAGCACAGGCGGTCGGACTCGCGCATGGCGTCCACGGCTCCGGAAACGTCGCCGAGTTCATGACGGACATGGCTCGTGTGGTACGCGAGCGCGGCCGGGTCGTAGGAGCCGAAGGTCTTCGCTCGTGACTCGGCTTTCTCCATTGCCACTTCCGCGTCGCGCAGGTGGGCCAGTGCGGTGCGGCGGTCGCCGGTCTGGGCGGCGGCGTGGGCCTGTTGTCCGGCGAGGAAAGCGCGCATGCGCGGCCCGGCCTGCGGGGAGGCGGCGGCTGCCGCGTCGGCCAGACGCAGGGCCTCCGGCCCGTGGCCGAGGTCGACGGCCTGGACGCTCATGCCGCGCAGGGTGGTGCAGTAGGTCAGGTGGTCCTCGGCAGCGCCAGCCAGTTCCAGGGCCTTGAGGTAGTACTGCTGCGCCAGCCCCTGCAGGCCCTCGTCCACAGCCATGTAGCCGGTGAGGTAGCACAGGTCGGAGGCGGCCGAGAGCATGTCCTTGCGCACGGGCTCGGGGGCGTCGGCGCGCAGGTACGCCGAGACGGTGTTGACGATGAACGAGGCGGCCATGGGCCGGGCGTGACGGCCGCCGAACTGGTCGTCCAGTTCGCTGATGCGCTCGGTCATGGCGACCACCATGTCCACCTCCGGCCGCCCGATGCGCACACTGCGGCCGGCCCGCACCGCCTCCATCCGGCCCACCACGTCCTGCCAGCCGGGGACGGTCAGCGCCACGGAGAACAGCCCGACGCCCAGAACGCTCCTGCGGGATGGGTCCATGTCCGTCCTCCCGAGGTTCATCAGTCCTTCCACGGTATCCGCGCCACAGCTCGCCTCCTCGGCCTCCAGACCGATCTCGGCCAGCGTGACCGGCCTGCGCAGCCGACGGGACAGAGCCTCACGGACGAAGGGCCGTACGGCCTTGCGCGGCCTGGTGCCGCTCAGCCAGTGGCTCACCGCGGACTCGTCGTACCGCAGCGGCACCCCGGCCTCCGCCCCGACGCGGTTGACGGCCAGGGCGAGTTGGGACTGCGACCACTGGCTCTCGGTCAGGACGCGCCGCAGGCCCTCGTTCGGCTTCCTGGCTCCCATGCCCACTCCCCCGCATCCACGCGATCTTTCATGGGTTTCACGCGCTGCCGCTCCACCCACGGTACCGCCCAGAGTAATCGCGCGGTTACGTATCCGTGAGCACGGAAGTGGTCGGTACCGAAGTCCAGCGTGCGGAGGGAATCCGTCGCGCAGTCCGCCGTGACGCGGGTCCGGCCACGGCTGTCGACGGCGCCCAGATCCAACTCGGCTGCTTGTAAGGCCAGTTCGGAATCAGCATCCAAGCGGCACAAGGCACCGGCCGGCAGACAGCATCCCCCGACAAGAGAGGGAACACCGGTGACAGTGATCGTCAAGACTCCGCCGGCCCGGAAAGCCACCACCCGGCTTCTGTGGCTGGACCTGACGCGGAAGTGCCAGCTCGCCTGCGGGCACTGCTACAACTCCTCCGGCCCGAGCGGATCGCACGGCACCATGACCCGTGAGGACTGGGTCGGCGTTCTGGATCAGACCGCGGCCTGTGGCGTGCGCGGGGTGCAGTTCATCGGTGGTGAGCCGACCATGCACCCCGACTTCACGGCCCTGGTGGACCACGCGCTGAACGCCGGTCTGGAGGTGGAGGTCTACAGCAACCTCGTGCACGTCTCCCAGGAGTGCTGGGAGATCTTCCAGCGCAAGGGACTGGCGCTGGCCGCCTCCTACTACTCCGGCCGGGCCGAGACCCACAACGCGATGACCGGCCGCCGCTCCCACGCCCGGACGCGGGAGAACATCGCCAGGGCCGTCCGGCTCGGCATCCCGCTGCGCGTCGGAGTCGTCACCGGCGACGAGGACCAGGCCGCAGGTGCCCGCCGGGATCTGGAAGCCCTGGGCGTGGAGCGGATCGGTGTCGATCACGTCCGGCCCTTCGGGCGGGGCGGACAGGGCCGGGTCCCCGACGCGGCCGAACTCTGTGGCCGGTGCGGATCGGGCGTGGCCGCCATCGGTCCCACGGGGGAGGTGTCCCCGTGCGTGTTCTCCGGCTGGATGGGCGTCGGCAACGTCAGGCACACCCCGCTCGCCGCTATCCTCGGCGGCGACGCCATGACCCGCGCCACCAAGGCCATCCAGGGCGCGGCCGGGAGGAACGCCCCCTGCGGCCCCGACGACGAGGAGTGCACGCCCGGCTTTCCGGGCAGCTCGTGCACTCCGAGAAACTGAGGACGATGGACACGCCCCTTCTCGCCGCCGACTTCCGGGAGTTGATCCGCCCGCACACGGGGGACCTGACGCGCGTCCGCCCCACCGCCGGGGGACACAGCTCGGATGTCGCCACCGTGGTCGAGTGCGAGAAGGGGCCGTTCTTCGTCAAGGCGGTCCCCAACCGGCCCGGCGGCCGACGCGACTCCATCGTGCGGGAGCGGCTGATCAACCCGGCCGTACGTTCCGTATCCCCCGCTCTGCGGTGGCATGCGGAAAACGACGTGTGGGTCGTGCTCGGCTTCGACGCCGTGGAGGGGCGGGCGGCCGACTTCTCGCCGGGCTCGCCCGACCTGCCCACCGTCGTCGGTCTGGTGGACCGGATCGGGGAACTGGACCTCCCCGAGGTCGCGCGGGAGTGGCCGGAGACCCGGTGGGACCGGTTCGCCGGGGACGAGGGGCAGGCCGCTCTCCTCCGGGGCGATGACCTGCTCCACACCGACATCAACCCCGGCAACATGATGATCGGTGAGCACACCGCCTGGGCCGTGGACTGGTCCTGGCCCACCCGTGGCGCGGGCTTCATCGACCCGGCCTGTCTGGTGGTGCAGCTCATCGCGGCCGGGCACAGCCCCGAGTCCGCCGAGTCCTGGGCTTCCGGCTGTGCTGCATGGGCGGATGCGGACCCCAAGGCCGTCGACGCCTTCGCCCGGGCCAACGCCCTCATGTACCGCGTCTTCGCCGACCGGAAGCCGGATGCCTCGTGGCTCGGGGCGATGGCGGACGCTTCCCGGGCGTGGGCCGACCACCGCGGCGTGAGCACGTAGCGTGGCGGACTGAGCGGTCCTCCCGGCAGGGCTGCCCGCCATGTCACCCTGCCGACAGAGATGAGGGACCCCTACGGCGGTGGGGGTCCTTCGTCATGCGCGGATGACGCGGTCGGTGCCGCCCTTGCCCACTCCCCCGCGTCCACGTGATCTTTCATGGGTTTCACGCGCTGCCGCTCCACCCACGGTACCGCCCGGGGTAATCGCACGGTTACGTATCCGTGAGTACGGAACCGAGCGTCAGGAAGGGCGTACATGGGCGGGAACGCCTTCTCACAAGAGGCCGAGAAACGGATCGGGGAGGGGCGTGCGCGCTCTGCGGACGGGCGCGGGGATTCCGGGGTGCGCCCGTCCGCAGAGCGCGCA
>NZ_JAKMAY010000139.1:0-14633 GCF_022015835.1 Streptomyces sp. ICN903
GCGGCGGACAGTGCGCTTCCCGCGCGGCGGGCGTCCGTGCCCTACGGGCTCTTCGGCCTGGGCTGCGGAGTGCTGACCGCCCTGGCCGCCCTGGGCGAGACCCTGTGGCACGGCGCGGGCGCGGCGCCGGCCGGGCCCGTGGTGGTCGCCCTCTCCCTCAGCATGGGCGCGGCCGAGTGGCTGCTGTACCGCTGCCGCTCCCTGGCCCTGGCCGCCCTCGCCCGCAGCACCACCGCCGCCGGCCTGCGGTGGCGCGCGGCAGGGGCGCTGGGGGTGTGCCTGGCCGGCTACCTCGCCGCCCTGGCCGCCCTCGTCCCGGCCACCGCAGCGTTGTGGCCGGGTGGACCGCCCGCCGACCCCGCCCGGCTGCCGGCCGTCCTCGCCCTCGGCGCGGTGCTGTGGACCGGGCTGCTGCTCCAGGCGTTCGGCGCCGCCCGGGCCCCGGCGGCGGTGACGGTGGCCGCCGCGCTCTGCGCCGCCGCACCGCTGTGGCTCCATCCCGGCCTCGCCGGACCGGACGCCGTACTGACGGCCGTCTGCGCCACCGCCGCCCTCGTCCTGCTCGCCACCGCCGCGGCACTGCTCGGCCGGATCACCACCCACCGCTGAACCGCCCGCACCACCGCGTACCGCCCGCACCACCGCGTACCGCCCGCACCACCGCTTCACAGGCAACCGTCGGCCCGGAAGGAAACGGAGCACACCCATGACCACGCCCGCACCCGCATCAGCGACCACGCCCGGACCGGCCCCCGCCCCCCGGACGGCCGCCGTCACCGGCGCTGAGGGATTCATCGGCTCGCACCTGGTCGAGGCGCTCGTCGCCGCCGGCCACCGGGTGCGCGCGATGGTCCAGTACAACTCCTTCTCCTCCTTCGGCTGGCTGGAGACCCTGCCCGGGGAGGTGCTGGAGGAGGTGGAGATCGTCCTCGGCGACGTCCGCGACCCCGGCTCGGTGAACGGACTGGTCAAGGGCGCCGAGGCCGTCTACCACCTGGCCGCGCTCATCGCGATCCCGTACTCCTACCGCGCCCCGCACAGCTATGTCGAGACCAACGTCACCGGCACCCTCAACGTGCTGGAGGCGGTGCGCCACCTGGAGATCCCGCGCCTGGTGCACACCTCCACCAGCGAGACCTACGGGACCGCGCGGACGGTGCCGATCACCGAGGACCACCCGATCAACACCCAGTCCCCCTACGCCGCGTCCAAGGCGGGCGGGGACAGGCTCGCCGACAGCTACCACGCCAGCTTCGGCACCCCCGTGGTCACCCTGCGGCCCTTCAACACCTACGGGCCGCGCCAGTCGATGCGCGCCGTCATCCCCACCGTGATCGGCCAGCTCGCCGCCGGGAAACGCACCATCACCCTGGGCGACCTGCGCCCCACCCGCGACTTCACCTACGTCGAGGACACCGCCGCCGCCTTCCTGGCCGTCGGCACCGCACCCGCCGAGGCCGTCGTCGGACGCACCCTCAACGCCGGCACCGGCGGGGAGATATCCGTCGGCGACCTGGTGGCCCTCATCGGCAAGCTCATGGACGCCGACGTCGAGGTCGTCCAGGACGGGAAGCGTGTGCGCCCCGCCGACTCCGAGGTGATGCGGCTGGTCTGCGACGCCGGCCGGCTGCGGGCGGCCACCGGCTGGGCGCCGGCCCACAGCCTGGAGGAGGGACTGGCCCGCACGATCGAGTTCTTCCGCGACCCGGCCAACCTCGCCCGCTACAAGACCGACCTCTACAACGTCTGAGCCGCGGGCGAGATCCTCCGCCGCATCCGCCGCCGCACCCGTCACGTTCCGCAGTCCGTCACGTCCCGCCGTCCGCGGCACGCGATCCGTCACACACGATCCGCCACCCGTCCCCACGGAGAGGACAGCACGATGCACGCAGTCATCATGGCCGGAGGCAAGGGAGTCCGGCTCCGCCCGTACACCACGGCCCTGCCCAAGCCGCTGGTGCCCATCGGCGACCAGCACGCGATCCTGGAGATCGTGATGCGCCAGCTCGCCTCGGCCGGGTTCACCAGCTGCACCCTGGCCATCGGCCATCTGGGCCACATCATCCGCGCCTACGTCGGCGACGGCTCCCAGTGGGGCCTGCGCGTCGACTACACCACCGAGGACAGCCCGCTGGGCACGATGGGCCCGCTGCTGACGATGCTCGACCGGCTGCCCGAGCACTTCCTGGCGATGAACGGCGACATCCTCACAGACCTCGACTTCGGCGACGTGCTGCGCGGCCACCGGGACTCCGGGGCGCCGCTGACCATCGCCACCCACGTGCGCACCGTCTCCATCGACTTCGGCGTGCTGAGCACCGAGTCCGGGCGCGTCACCGGCTTCGCCGAGAAGCCCACCATGGACTACCGCGTCTCCATGGGCGTGTACGGCGTCTCGCGCGCCGCCCTGGCCCGCTACACGCCCGGACTGCCGCTGGGCTTCGACGAGGTGGTGCTCGACCTGCTGGCGGACGGCACCCCGCCGCACGCCTACGACTTCGGCGGCTACTGGCTCGACATCGGAAGACCCGACGACTACGACCGCGCCAACGCCGAGTTCACCGCCCGCCGCGGCCAGTTGATCAGGGGAGCGTGACCGGGGACCATGCGCGTACTCGTCCTGGGGGCCACCGGCTATCTGGGCGGGCACACCGCCGGGCACCTGCGCGCCCAGCCGGGCGTGCGGGTGCTCGGCGCGGGCCGCGCCGCGGGCGCCGGCGTGTCCGTGGATCCGCCGGCCGGTCCTCCCGTGTCCTTGCCCGTGGACCTGACGGTGGACCTGGCCACCGCCGCCCCCGCCGAACTGGCCTCCCTGATCCGGCAGGCGCGCCCGGACGCCGTGGTCAACTGCGCCGGCGCCGTCGGCGGCGACGCCCTCCACCTCACCGGGGTCAACGCCCGCGGCCCGGCCGCGCTCTGCGCGGCCCTGCGCGAGGCCGCGCCCGGAGCCCGTCTGGTCCACCTCGGCTCGGCCGCCGAGTACGGGCCGGGAACCCCCGGCCGCCCCCTGGTGGAGGACCACCCCACCCGCCCGGTGGGGCTCTACGGCGCCGCCAAGCTGGCCGGCACCCTGGCCGTCACCGGCTCCGGCCTGGACGCGGTGGTGCTGCGGGTGTTCAACCCCGTGGGCCCCGGCGCGCCGGCCGCCTCCCTGCCCGGGCGGCTCGCCGCCGAACTGCGCCGGGCCGGGCCGGACGGGGTGGTGCGGGTCGGGGACCTCTCGGCCCACCGTGACTTCGTCGACGCCCGCGACGTCGCCCGCGCCGCGACCGCCGCGGCCCTCGCGCCCGGGCCGCTGCCGCCGGTGCTCAACATCGCCGCGGGCGCCGCCCGCGCGGTGCGGGACGTGGCCGAGGGTCTTGCCGCGGCGGCCGGTTTCCGCGGCCGGATCGACGAGAAGGGCGCGGACTCGGCCCGCTCGGCCGCCGTCGCCTGGCAGCAGGCCGACGTCACGGCCGCCGCCGGGGCGCTGGGCTGGCGGCCCGGGTACACCCTGGAGGAGTCCCTGGCCGATCTGTGGGCGCGGACGGCCGACGCATGAGCGCGGGGCGCCGGGGGCGCCGGGGGAGCGCCCCGGCGCCCGCCGCCGTACGGGGCCCACGGGGCCGGGGCCATCTGCTCGTACCGCTGTACGTCCACCCGGCCGTCGACCCGGGGGCGTGGGAGGCGGCGGTCCGGGCCGCCGGGCGGCTGTACGCGGTGGTCGTCAACGCCGCCGACGGCCCCGGGCCGCGCCCCGATCCGGCCCTCGCCGCGGCGGCGGCCCGGCTGCGGGGCGCCGGGGTCCCGCTGCTGGGATACGTGGACACCGCCTACGGCGCGCGCCCGCCGCGCGCCGTACTCCGCGATGTGCGCCGCCACCGCCGCTGGTACGGCGCGGACGGCGCCTTCCTCGACCGCGCCGCGGCCGGAGCGGAGCACCTGCCCCGCTACCGGCGCACGGTGCGGGCCGCCCGGCTGCTGGGCGCGTCCACCGTCGTCCTCAACCACGGTGTCCACCCCGACCCCGGGTACGCGCGACTGGCCGATGTGCTGGTCACCTTCGAGGGGTGCTGGGAGGAGTACCGCCGCGCCGGTGTGCCCGCCTGGACCCGCGGCCACCCGCCGCACCGCTTCTGCCACCTGGTGTACGCCGTACCTGACCGGCTGGCCGCCGAGGCGGCCCGTACCGCCCACGAGCGCGGCGCGGCGGTGCACTGCGCGGTGCCGGGGGAGGGGGCCAACCCGTGGCGCTCGACACCCCGGCCCGTGCTCGGCTGCGGGAGGATCACCCCGTGAACCGCTTCGCGCCCCGCCGTACGATCCGCCGCCCGGCCGCCCGGCTGCTCTGTCTCCTCCTGCTGCTGCTCACGGCGGCCTGCTCGGACACCGCCGCACCGGACACCGCCGCACCGGACACCGCCGCACCGGACACCGCCGCACCGGAAGCCACCGCACCCGACCGGACGCCGCCCGGTGACGCGTCGCCGCGGCACAGCCGCTGGCGTCCGGCCCCCGGCACCACCTGGCAGTGGCAGCTCCAGGGCCGCATCGACCTCGACGTGGACGCCGAGGTCTTCGACATCGACGGCTTCGAGAACGACGCGGACACCGTCGCCGCCCTCCACGCCCGCGGCCGGAAGGTGATCTGCTACCTCAACGCCGGCGCCTGGGAGGACTTCCGCCCCGACCGGGACGACTACCCGCCGCAGGTGCTGGGCCGGGGCAACGGCTGGCCCGGCGAGCGCTGGGTGGACGTCCGCCGCCTGGACGTCCTGCGCCCGATCCTGGCCGCCCGCGTCGACATGTGCGCCGAGAAGGGCTTCGACGCCGTCGAGCCCGACCTCCTGGACGGCTACCGCAACGACACCGGCTTCCCCCTCACCGCCCGCGACCAGCTCGCGTTCAACCGCATGGTCGCCGGACTCGCCCACCGGCGCGGGCTGTCGGTCGGCCTGAAGAACGACCTCGACCAGATCCCGCAGCTGGTGGACGACTTCGACTTCGCGGTCAACGAGGAGTGCGCCGAGTTCGGCGAGTGCGCGAAGCTCGCCCCGTTCACCGAGCGCGGCAAGGCCGTCTTCCACGCCGAATACGCCCTGAACACAGAGGAGTTCTGCGACACCTCGCGCCGCCTCGACCTCAGTTCCATCCGCAAGCGCCTCTCCCTGGACGCCTGGCGCCGCACCTGCTGACAGACCGGCTCCCGGGCGCGGCGGCCACGGGCGGCCACGGGCGGCCGCCCCGTCACTCGGTGCGGGCCCGGTCCAGGATCGCGCCGAGGCCGGCGCCCGCCGGGAGCGTGCCGAAGGCGTGGCCCCACTCCCCGCCCAGCCGGGAGGCGCAGAACGCGTCGGCGACGGCCGGATGGCCGTGGCGCACCAGCAGGCTGCCCTGGAGGACGAGCGCCAGGCGCTCGGCGAAGGCGCGGGCGCGCAGCTGTGCGCCGACCGGGTCCTTCAGCTCCGGCAGCATGGCCCGCACCCCGGCTGCGGCCGCGTCCAGACGGGCGTCGGCGCCGGCGGCGGCGTCCACCTCCGCCAGGACGGCGTCCAGTCCGGCCGGCTCCCTGTCCAGTGCGCGCAGCACGTCCAGGGCGGCGACGTTGCCCGAGCCCTCCCAGATCGACAGCAGCGGCGCCTCGCGGTACAGGCGCGGCATGCCCGACTCCTCGACGTAGCCGTTGCCGCCCAGGCACTCCAGCGCCTCGGCGGCGTGTGCGCTGCCGCGCTTGCACACCCAGTACTTGGACACGGCCAGGGCCAGGCGGCGGAAGGCCGCCTCCCGCTCGTCCCCGGCGTGCGCGGCGTCCACGGCCGCCGCCAGCCGCAGCCCGAGGGTGGTGGCGGCCTCCGACTCGACCGCCAGGTCGGCCAGGACCGAGCGCATCAGCGGCTGGTCGGCCAGCCTGGCGCCGAAGGCCCGCCGGTGGGAGGTGTGGTGCAGGGCCTGCCGAAGCCCGGCGCGCATGCCGGCGGCCGTGCCCAGGACGCAGTCCAGGCGGGTCATGTTGACCATCTCCACGATGGTGCGCACCCCGCGGCCCGTTTCGCCCACCGGCCAGGCCACGGCCCGGTCGTACTCGACCTCGGAGGAGGCGTTGGAGCGGTTGCCCAGCTTGTCCTTCAGACGCTGCAGGTACATGGCGTTGCGGGTGCCGTCGGGCAGCACGCGCGGCAGCAGGAAGCAGGTCAGGCCCTCGGGGGCCCGGGCCAGCACCAGGAAGACGTCGCTCATCGGGGCGGAGGTGAACCACTTGTGGCCGGTGAGCCGGTAGGCGCCGTCGCCGGCGGGGACGGCCTCGGTGGTGTTGGCCCGCACGTCCGAGCCGCCCTGCTTCTCGGTCATCGACATGCCCGCGATCAGCCCGGACTTGCCCAGCGGGGGCCGCAGCCCGAAGTCGTAGGAGCGGGCGGTCAGCAGCGGTTCGTAGGCGGCGGCCAGCTCCGGCCGGGCACGCAGCGCGGGGACGGCCGCGTACGTCATGGAGACCGGGCAGCCGTGCCCGGCCTCGGCCTGGGACCACAGGTAGAACTTGGCGGCGCGCACCAGATGGGCGCCGGGGCGGTCCTCGGCCCAGGGCGCGGCGTGCAGCCCGTGCTCGACGGCGGTGGCCATCAGACGGTGCCAGGCGGGGTGGAACTCCACCTCGTCCACGCGGTGGCCGTAGCGGTCGTGGGTGTGCAGCCGGGGCGGGACCTCCTCCGCCATCCGGGCCCAGTCCTGCACCTCGGGGGTGCCGGCCAGCGCGCCCAGCTTCCGCACCTCCGCCTCGCCCCACCGCGCGCCGTGGCGGCGCAGGGCCTCGAAGACGGCGGGATCGTCCGCGGCGGTGAAGCCGGTCAGCGGCGGGGGCTGGTTGATCACTTCATGGGTGGCGCTCACGGCGACCTCCGGCGGGGACGGCGGCGGGCGGCGGTGCCCGTACTCCGACATTACAGATTCCATGCGTGTGGCGGAAGACTGTAATGGCGGGGGAGGCTAGGATCGCACTGCCCATGAACAGCACAGACGGCACAGACGGGACGGCCGGTCCGGACGTGGCGGCCGGGGCGGCCCGGACGGACGGAGCCGGCGGAACCGACGGCGCCCGGGAACTCGCCCTGCGCCCCCTGACGGCCCGCTCGGTCGTGCTCAGCACCCTGCTCGGCCACCACCCGCCCGCCCTGCCCGCCAGGGCCCTGGTAAGGGTCGGCGAACTCTTCGGGATCGCGGAGGGCACGGTACGGGTGGCGCTGTCGCGGATGGTCGCGGCCGGAGACCTGGCCCAGACCGCCGACGGCGCGTACGGCCTCACCGCGCGCCTGCTGGAGCGCCAGGCCCGCCAGGACGACAGCCGCGCGCCCCGCACCCGCGAGTGGCGGGGCGAATGGGAGATCGCCGTCGTCACCGCCGAGCGCCGGGACGCGGCCGACCGGAGCGCCCTGCGCCAGGCCATGGCCGCCCTGCGCCTGGCCGAACTGCGCGAGGGCACCTGGCTGCGCCCCGCCAACCTGCTGCGGCCCCGGCCGCCCGTCGTCACAGGGCAGTGCACCCTGCTGACCGGCGCCCCCGACGGCGACCCGGCCGAGCTGGCCGCCGCACTGTGGGACCTGGACGGCTGGGCGGCACGGGCCCGCGCCCTGGCCGTCGCCGCCGATGCCGCGGCGGAGGCCGGAGACCCAGCCCGGCGCTTCACCGTCTCGGCCGCCGTCCTGCGCCATCTGCTCGCCGACCCGCTGCTCCCGGCCGCCCTGCTGCCCGGCGACTGGCCGGGCGCTGCGCTGCGCGCCCGCTACGACGCCTTCGAGGCCGACCTGCGCGCCGTCCTGCGGCGCCACACCGCACCGGACTAGACGGCACGGTGGGGGCGGGGCGGCTCAGCGAGGGGCGAGCACCACCCAGACCTGCCCCTCGGCGAAGTTCACCGGATCGCCTTCCGGCGTGGTGAACTCCGTGCCGCTCTCCGCCGACGGCCGCGACCAGCGCGCCTCGTACGCCCGGCCGCCGCGCAGCACCGTCGCCTCGCCGGAGCCGACGGTCTGCGAGTACGGGCTGACGCTGCCGCCGCGGTCCTTGAAGCGGGAGTCGCGGATCTCCACGCGCTGGACGACGACCGTGGGAGCCCCGAGCCGGCCGCCGTCGGCGGCGGTCGCCTCCTGGCCGTCGATGGACACCAGCCAGCGACTGTCCTCGGCCGACCAGGTGAAGGCGTACCGGGCGGCGGGGTAGCGGACGGTCTCCTCGGTGTCGGCCCGGCCGCCCTGCGGGGCCGAGCCGAAGCGGAAACCGATGTCGGACGCGCCGCTGACCGCGTCGGGCGCCTCGCCCAGCACGCCCTCCGGGTCCAGGTAGAGGTTGTGCGGGGCGGAGCGGTCCGGACTGCGGGAGTAGGCGCCGGGCGCATCGCCGGGCTGCATCAGATGCAGCGGGGAGTCCTCCAGCACCGGCCTGAGCCTGGACTGCGCCCCGGAGAAGGCGAAGGCCGGCTCGCCGAACTGCCGCAGCAGTTCGATGTCGGACTCCCGGGCGCTGCGCACCGGGCCCACGGAGGGCGGCAGGTCGGAGGAGTACACGGCCAGCAGCCTGGTCAGCCCCGACTCGACCTGCTCCACATAGACGATGTCGGCCCGCTCCAGCCCCGTCTGGGGGCGCGCGGCCGCCACGTTGTCGATCTTCACGGCGAGCACCGGCGCCGAGGCGTCCGGCACGCTCTCCCCGGTGAACGGGGAGCGGCCCTCCTGCTCCCCGTCGCCGTTCCCCGCCCCCGGGCAGCCCGTCAGCAGCGCGGCGCACGCCACCGCCGCCGCCAGCGCCCGCACCCGTGTCCGCACGGCCCGCCGCCCCGTGCCCCGCCCGTTTCCAGCCGTCCGCATCGCTCGCCGTCCCTCCGGCCGGGCGCCGCCGCGCCGCCTGATGACCTCTCACCGCATCCCTTGACCGGGACGGGCGGTTTCATGTCCCCGTGCCCCGCGCGGGTGACGGCGGCGCCGCCCGCGCTCCGGACGCGCCGGGGGCGTGTGTTCAACATGCGCACACCCTTGCTCCCAGGAGCGGTCACGCGCAGTCCAGCCGGCGGGGGTGGCGCTGTCGCCGGTGGTGCGCCGCCTCGCCCCGGCCCGCCGCGCGAGGCTGGTGCGGTGGTGGTGCGGGGCGATCGCCGCCGCGCTGGGGGTGCGGGTCCGCGTCACGGGCCGGCCCGCCGCCGGACCGGCGCTGGTGGTGGCCAACCACGTCTCCTGGCTGGACGTACCGCTGCTGGCCGCCGTCGCGCCCGGCCGGATGGTGGCCAAGCGGGAGGTCGGGCGGTATCCGCTGCTGGGGCGGCTGGCCGCCCGCGGCGGCACCCTGTTCGTCGACCGCGAGCGGCCGCGCTCCCTGCCGGACACGGTCGCGGAGGTCGCCTCAGCCCTGCGCGCCGGCTCGACGGTGGTGGCCTTCCCCGAGGGCAGCACCCGGTGCGGCAGGGGGCGCGGGCCTTTCCGCGGGGCGCTGTTCCAGGCCGCGCTGGACGCCGGGGTGCCCGTGCAGCCGGTGGCGATCCGCTACCGGGCGCGCGGCCCGGCGCGGGGTGCGGGCGCCACGGACGCGGCGGAGGCGGTGGACACGCGGGCCGCCTTCGTCGGCGACGACACACTGGCCGCCTCGCTGCGCCGGGTGGCCGCCGTCGGGGGCCTGGTCGCCGAGGTGGCCGTACTGCCGCCGCTGCCGCACGGCGCCCACCCCGACCGCCGCGCGCTGGCCGCCGCCGCACGGGAGGCGGTCGAGACGGTCCTGGGCGTGGAAGCGGCCCCGGAGACGGATGGGCGTGCGGTGGTGGCGGGCGCGGACCGCCGCCCGCCACCACCGCACGGACGTCAGCCCGCGGCGGCCTGACCCCCGTCGGCCCGGTCCGCGGCCCGACGGGTCAGCCGGATCGTGTCCCGATACCACAGCCCGCTGTCCTTGACGGTCCGGCGCTGGGTTCCGTAGTCGACGTGGACCAGACCGAACCGCTTGGCGTACCCGTAGGCCCACTCGAAGTTGTCCATCAGCGACCAGGCGAAGTAGCCGCGTACGTCCGCCCCGGCGCTCCGGGCCGCCGCCACCGCGCGGATGTGGTCGGCGAGATAGGCGGTGCGGTCGGCGTCGTGCACCGTGCCGTCGGCCTCCGGCTCGTCGTCGAAGGCCGCGCCGTTCTCGGTGATCACCGTCGGCAGCCCGTAGTCCCTCTGCAGCCGCACCAGCAGCTCGGTCAGGCGCTCGGGGACGATCTCCCAGTCCATCGCCGTGCGCGGCCGGCCCTGCGGGACGACCCGGGTCACCGGCAGCCCGTCCTGGCCGGTCGTGGAGCCGTCCTCGGCGGTGCCGGAGAAGACGTGGCCGGAGTAGAAGTTGACGCCGAGCACGTCCAGCGGTGTGGAGATCACCTCCAGATCGCCGTCCTCCACGGGCAGGGTCACCCCTCGGGCGGCCAGGTCCTCCACCACGTCCTGCGGATACCGCCCGTGCACCAGCGGGTCCAGGTAGAGCCGGGTGCCCATGCCGTCGGCGCGGCGCGCGGCGGCCCGGTCGGCCTCGCCGTCGCTCGCCGGGGTGGCGGTGCCCAGGTTGAGGGTGATGCCCAGCTCCTCGGGCGGACTCCCGGCGGTGCGCAGCCGCTGTGCGGCCAGGCCGTGGCCGAGCAGCAGGTGGTGGACGGCCCGCATGGAGTCGCCGAAGTCGCGGCGGCCGGGCGCGTGCACCCCCTGGTCGTAGCCGAGCACGGCCGAGCACCACGGCTCGTTCAGCGTCGTCCAGTGCCGGACGCGGTCGCCGAGGGCGTCGTGGGCGATCCCGGCGTAGTCGGCGAACCGGTACGCGGTGTCGCGCTCCGGCCAGCCGCCCGCGTCCTCCAGTTCCTGGGGCAGGTCCCAGTGGTAGAGGGTGACCCACGGGGTGACGCCGCGCTCCAGCAGTTCGTCGACCAGCCGGTCGTAGAAGGCGATGCCGCGCGGGTTGCCCTTCCCGCGGCCGCCCGGCTGGATGCGCGGCCACGCCAGCGAGAAGCGGTAGGTGTCCACGCCCAGGGAGGCGATCAGCTCCACGTCCTGCGGCATCCGGTGGTAGTGGTCGCAGGCGGTGTCGCCGTTCTCGCCGCCGGCCACGGCTCCGGGCACGCGGCAGAAGGTGTCCCAGATGGAGGGGGTGCGGCCGTCCTCGTCGACCGCGCCCTCGATCTGGTACGAGGAGGTGGCCACCCCCCAGCGGAAGTCCGCCGGCAGTCCGGCGACCGGCTCGGGCGCGGGGGCGGTCAGGGGGGATGCGGGAGTGGTGGCGGTCATGCTTCTCCGTCTCGGCGGTCGTCGTTCAGCCAGCAGGCGACGCTGCGGCCGGTGTCTGTGTCGGTACCGGTGTCGTTGCCGGGGTCGGTCACGGGTGCGAGGTGGGGCGTTCGCAGGCCGCAGGGCTCGAAGGCCTTCGGACAGCGGGGGTGGAAGGCGCAGCCGGACGGCATGGCCCGCAGGTCCGGCGGTGAGCCGGGTATGCCGGTCAGCTCGCGGCGCGGGCCGTGCAGCGCGGGGAAGGAGTGCAGCAGCCCGTGGCTGTACGGGTGGCGGGGGTCGCGGTAGATGTCGGCGGCCCCGGCCTGCTCCACGACCCGGCCGCCGTACATGATGGCGATCCGGTCGGAGAACTCGATCAGCAGCGAGATGTCGTGGGTGATGAAGACGACCGAGAAGTCCAGCTCCTCGCGCAGCCGCACCAGCTGCCGCAGGATCTGGCGCTGCATCACCACGTCCAGCGCGGTGGTCGGTTCGTCCATGACGACGATCTCCGGCTCCAGGGCCAGCGCCATCGCGATCATCACCCGCTGCCGCATCCCGCCCGAGAGCTGGTGCGGGTAGGCGCCCAGCCGGTCGGGGGAGATGCCCACCAGCGACAGCAGTTCCCGCGCCCGTCCGGCGCGCTCGGCCCGGGACATCTGCGGCCGGTGGGCCTTCAGCACGTCGGTGAGCTGGGTGCGGACGGTGTGGACGGGGTTGAGGGAGTTCATCGCCCCCTGGAAGACGATGGAGACCTCCTGCCAGCGGAACGCCCGCAGTTCCCGCGGGGTCATGGCCAGCACGTCCACCGGCTCCCCCTCGCGCGGGTGGTAGCGCACGTCCCCGCCGGTGATCACCCCGGGCGGGGAGAGCAGCCGGGTGACGGCGTAGGCCAGGGTGGACTTGCCCGAGCCGGACTCGCCGGCCAGTCCCAGCACCTCGCCGCGGCGCAGGGTCAGGTCCACGTCGTGCAGGGCCCGCACCGCGCCGTCCCCGACGCCGTAGTCGACGGACAGGCCGCTGATCTCCAGCACCGGCGGCCGCGTCGCGGCGTGCGGCGGGGCGCTCACGGGGGAGGTGGCCGATGTGCTCATACGGGTGTCTCCTCGGTCTCGCGTGCCCCGCCCGCTTCCCCCGCGGACCTCGCCCCGCCGCGCGGGGCGCGGGCGACGGGGGTGAAGCCGACCCGCATCCTCGCCCCGCCGCGGACGCGGACGGCGGTGCGCAGCCTGGGGTTGACGAACTCGTCGATGCCGAAGTTGATCAGTGTCAGCGCCGTGCCCAGCAGCGCGATGCACAGTCCGGCGGGCACGAACCACCACCACGCGCCCTGGCCGAGGGCCTGGTTGCTCTGCGCCCAGAACAGGATGGTCCCCCAGTTCCAGTGGGAGATGTCGGCCACGCCGATGAAGGCCAGGGTGATCTCCGACAGCACCGCGAAGATCACCGTCCCGACGAATCCGGAGGCGATGACGGCGGTCAGGTTCGGCAGGATCTCGAAGACGATGATCCGCCAGGTCGACTCGCCCGTGGCCCGCGCGGCCTGTATGTAGTCCCGGGCGCGCAGCGACATGGTCTGCGCGCGCAGCACCCGCGCTCCCCAGGCCCACGCGGTGAGGCTGATGACCACCGCGATGATCACGTCGCCGGAGTCCGGCAGGAAGCTGGCGATGATGATGATCAGCGGCAGCCCGGGCAGAACGAGGAAGATGTTGGTGAGCGCGGAGAGCACCTCGTCGCCGATGCCGGACAGGAAGCCGGAGCTCACCCCGACCAGCACCGACAGCAGCGTCGCGAAGAAACCCGCGACGAAGCCCACCACGAGCACCCCGCGGGTGCCCACCAGCACCTGGGAGAAGATGTCCTGCCCGGTCTGCGTGGTGCCGAACGGATGCTCAAGGGAAGGCGGCTGGAGCACGTCGTCGCTCATCGCGGACGGGTCGTGGGGGGCCAGCCACTCGCCGGCGACGGCGAGCAGGACGAACAGGCCCAGGATCGCCAGCCCCGTGGCGGTCTTGCCGTTGCGCAGGAAGCGCAGCCGGTCGCGGCGGGCCGCGGGCGGGGCGGCGGTGGGGGCAGTGCCGACGGGGGCAGCGCTTTCGGACGCCTGTACGGCCATGGGTCAGCCCTCCTTCCGGGTGCGCGGGTCGAGGATCATGTAGAGCAGGTCGGCCAGGAGGTTGGCGGCCAGCACGGCGAGGGTGATGATCAGGAAGACGCCCTGCATCAGCGGGTAGTCCTTGGCGCCGACGCCCTGGAAGAGGACGTAGCCGATGCCGGGATAGGAGAAGACCATCTCCACCAGCAGCGTGCCGCCGACGATGAAGCCCAGCGAGAGGGCGAAACCGGAGACGTTGGGCAGGATCGCGTTGCGGGCGGCGTAGGAGAACATCACCCGGCGCTCGGGCAGGCCCTTGGCCTGGGCGACCATCACGTAGTCCTCGGAGGAGACGGTCACCATCATGTTCCGCATCCCCAGCACCCAGCCGGCCATCGCGCTGAGCACGACCGTCACGCCCGGCAGCACCGCGTGGTACAGCGCGCTGGAGACGAACGCCCCGCTGAGGGAGGGCACCAGGGAGGTGTCGTAGCCGCCGGAGGCGGGGAAGAGCGGCCACTGCACGGCGAACACCGCGATGGCGATCAGCCCCAGCCAGAAGTACGGGATGGCCGAGATGAAGGTGGTCACCGGCAGCAGCCCGTCCAGCCAGGAGCCGCGCTTCCAGCCGGCGAAGATGCCGATGCCGGTGCCCAGCAGGAAGCTGATCAGGGTCGTGGTGCCGACCAGGGCCAGCGTCCACGGCAGGCTCTGGGAGATGACCTCCGAGACGGGGGTGGGGAAGTAGGTGAACGACGTCCCCAGGTCCCCGCGGGCCAGGCTGGCCCAGTAGTCGGTGTACTGCTGCCACAGCGAGCGGTCCCGGTCGAGCCCGAAGAGGGCCTCCAGGGAGGTGATGGACTTGCTGGAGAGCTGGCCCTGGTAGCGGGCGAGCAGCGACTGCACCGGATCGCCGGGCATCAGCCGGGGGATGAGGAAGTTGATGGTGATGGCCGCCCAGGCGGTCAGCAGGTAGAAGGCCAGGCGCTGGAGGACGAACTTCACGACGCGGCCCCCCGTCCCGTCCCGGCGGCCGGGGCGTCACCGGCGGCCGACGCGTCCTCGGAGGTGTCGTACAGCCAGCAGGCCGCCCACTGGCCGCCGTCGAGCTCGAAGCGCGGCGGGGTCCGTTCGCGGCAGCGCTCCATCGCCAGCGGGCAGCGCGGGTGGAAGCGGCACCCGGCGGGCGGCGAGATCAGGCTGGGCGGCTCGCTCGCCGAGGGGTCCGCGCCCTCCCCGCCGTCCCCGCCGTCCCCGGTGACCCGGTCCGGGTCGGGGGCGGAGGCCAGCAG
>NZ_JAKMAY010000014.1:0-655 GCF_022015835.1 Streptomyces sp. ICN903
GCATCGAAGAGGTTGCCGGTGGCCCGTGCGCGGGTGGGGCTTCCGGGCGGGGACTTCCGGTAGGCGCGCAGGAGGTGTTCGAGGGCCTGGTCGAGATCACCGGGGTCGGGCCCGGACCCGGCGGCCTTCTGCCCGAGCTTGTACCGGTCGAACAGGGCCACCCCCAGGTTGTTCGAGGAGGCGGCCAGCCGAGGGCCGTCGGACAGGGAGCGCGAGACGGCCCGGCCGAGCAGGCCGATGCACGTGTCGAGGTGGCGGCGTTCACCGGTGTCCTTGAAGCGGGCGTGTTCGGCCATGCCCTGCCGGAAGAGTTCCCGGGCGGTCGGCGCGGTGCCGACGGGCCGGTGCGCCGGGCGCCCGTGCCCGGACGGCGGCTCCGTCCGCCGGGACGGCCGCTGCGGGCCGTCCCCGGACCACTTCGACCGGTCGTCACTGTTCCACGAAACGCTGTAGCTCATCGGTGCCCCTGGGGGTGTCGGCCGGTCCCGGAGGACCGGGTGCGGCTGGTCGGTGGTCAGGGCGGCGGCTCGGCCTGGTCGCCGGGATTCCCTCCCGGGTCCGTCCCTCTCGCCGTGGTACCGGTACCGGTCCTCACCCCCGCCCGCTCCGGCGGGCCGCCGCGCCGGCGGCGGCGAGCCCGGCGACCGCCCCGGCC
>NZ_JAKMAY010000014.1:665-23630 GCF_022015835.1 Streptomyces sp. ICN903
GGCGCCCACGTCCAGCCCGCTCCCGTGCCGCCGCCCGCGGCGGACACCGCCGTCCAGGCCAGGGACGCGCCCAGCGCCGCCGCGCCGAACCGGACCAGGGCCGCCGTCCAGCGCCGCTCGGGCACCACGATGCGCAGCACCACGAGGGAGGCGAGCAGGGCGAGAGCGCCCAGGGCCGTGACGACGGCAGGCTTGACCGGGCCGGGGAGCGGGACGGTGTACTGCAGGGCCTGGACGGCGGTGAGGCTCATCAGGACCGCTCCGACGGCACCCGTGAGGCCGAGGTTGACCGTCTCCTGACGGCGCTGCCGGGCGCGCTGGAGCAGTTGGTCGGCGAACGCGCCGACCTGCTCGCAGCGGCGCAGCGCGGCCTCCAGGTAGGTGGCCTCGTCGTCCAGGCGCCTGCCGAACCACTCCGCCAGCGCCCGGTCGTCGGCGAACGGCCCGCAGGGAGCGAGCTGGACGTGGGCGGCGTGGGCGGGTGCGGAGTCGCCGAGGGCGGCGAGGTTGGCGGCGGCGATCTCCACGGTGCGGGCCATCTCGCGGCTGCGTGTCGAGCGGTCGACCAGACCGCGTTCCCGGGCCTGGAGACCGACCAGGGCACGGGTGGCCCGGAGCAGGTCCGCTTCGCGGCCGGGGCCGTGCGGAGCGGCGGTCCGCTCCAGCAGTTCGGCGACGGCGGTGTCCGCGGCATCGCGCAGGCGCCCGGCGCTCCCGGCCGCGGACCAGACACGCAGTTGGTGGCGGAGCTTGGCGGCGTGCAGGAGGTACTTACCCAGCGGGGGCAGCTCGCGCGCCCGGGTCGTCCAGGTCCAGGCCGTCAGTTCCCCGTCCTGGTCGTGGCCGGCGACCACGACCAATCGGCGTTCCAGGCGCGTGTCCCGGGCAGCGGACGCCTCCCACACCGCGAAGCCCCGGGAGACGGTGACGCCTCTGTACGGCCAGCTGCCGGGCGCGGCGGGATCGGCCGGTGTCCGGGCCCGTACCACCGCGGCCGGCGGGTGGCCGGCATCCGGCGCGGGCCGGACCCCCGGCTCGGCGAGCCGCGCGAGGTACAGTCTCGCCACTCCCAGTACGCCCCTGCTCCGAGGTCGTCCCTCCAGGGTGTCCCCGGCCGGCAGGACCGCCGACCACCGCGCGTCCAGCTCCCTCCAGCCCAGGGACTCTTCGGCGGCCGGAGCCAGCATGACCGACAGACACAGTACGTCGCGCTCCCGCCGCAGGGCCGCCTGCCACACCCCGGATCCCGGCCGTCTCCGGGCGGCGAGCAGCCCCGCCGCCCCGGTGGAAGCCGGGCCGGGGAGCGATTCCCAGCCGCTCTCCGGCTGCACCGCCACTCCGGTCCGCTCCACCGGATCCGTCATCCCCAGCACGGTGCCGCACCCGTCCCACACCTCCTCCAGCAGGGCGAGGGCCCTGTCCCGGTGCGCTCCGCCGGTGAGGACGAACAAGTGCACGCCCAGGGCCTCAGCCCGCAGCACCGGTGCTCGCACTGTCGCCGCCGGAGGTGGTCCACCCGTCCGCCCGGTCCACCGGATCCACCGGATCCACCGGATCCAGAGCGTGAACCAGTTCGTTGACCCGTTCCCGGCAGTCCTCGGGAAGCGGCAGCAGGGCGGCGTCCTCCAGACCGACGATGCGGTACGGGCCCGCCATCTCCACGACCGCGACGGCCCGCCGCAGGCCGGCGGCGTCCCCGGCCGCGAGCGCACGCCGCATGGCCTCCAGGCCATGCCCGACCGCGATCCAGTTCTCCCGCTTCAGCCGCCAGGCCGGAACGTCCTCCAGAACCTCGGCGGCCATGCGTCGTGTCTCCGGCTCCACGTGACGGGAGCGTAGTAGCGCGCCCGTCCCGCCGTCAGCGGGACGGGAGAAACGGCCCGGACATCCGGCTGTCACCGCCGTCCGTTCCCGGCGGAACGGCGACACGGTCGGCGAGGTTGCGAGCGCGGGCCTCCTCCCCCCCCGGCGCACAGAGCGCCGGAGCCGCGAGCGCCGCTCTCCGATAATCTCTGCTCGCCCCCGAGGAGACAGACAGGTGGCTGTCCTCACGTAAGCGTTTCCCGCACGTGCAGCTCATGGCCGAGGTGCGCCGGGCGGGATCACATTCCGGCTCACGGATACAGGACTGGGGGATTCCTTTGCGTGACGCCTCCCGACCGCATCACGGGTGGCTCGGCTCGCACCGTTGGCCAGGTGACCGAGGTGCTGCTCGGCGGTCAGCGGATTGTCCCCAGGACCTGATCTCTCGTGGAGGTGGTCGAGGGATGTCGGCTGATTGTGCTGAACGACATCTCCTCACAAGCATGCCGAGGCCCACAGCCGGGCCGCTGACAACGACGCCGAACTCGTCTTCCTACCGCTCTGCGGATTCTGGCCGAACCGGATCGAACCAGAAGCGCTCGGCCCTGCGCTGCCCCCTCA
Source organism: Streptomyces sp. ICN903 (assembly GCF_022015835.1). NCBI lineage: Bacteria > Bacillati > Actinomycetota > Actinomycetes > Kitasatosporales > Streptomycetaceae > Streptomyces > Streptomyces sp. ICN903. Next base: position 3,090 of record NZ_JAKMAY010000014.1, read on the forward strand.
ACGGCACCGACCACCGCACCCACGAGGATCCGAGCGCCGCCACCGCCGCCCGCGTCCGCCGACGCACCGCAGGTACTGGGGCCAGGAACGATTTCGCCGCCGGGTCACCCGTCCGCGTCCGGGGCCGGAACCCGACGAAGTTGGCGGAGTACCGGCGGCGAGTGTTGTAGCGGGCCGGCCAGGCAAATACCGTCCTTCCGCAGGTGTCGGCGTCGCCGCAGTCGCGGGCGCCCTGGAGAGTCTCGCGTTTCGGGGAGGCGTGGAAACTCTCGCAGGCCGCGTTGTCCGCGCCGGTGCCGACCGCACCCATCGGCCGGGTCACCCCGAACCGGTCGCAGAGGTCGGCGAAGGCCCGGGAGCCGTGTCGGGCCCCGTGGTCGGAGTGGAACACGGCGCCGTCCAGGCCGCCGCGAGTCGCGGCTGCCGTCTGCGGTGCGTCGGCGACCAGCCCGGTGCGGCAGCGGGCCGTCCAGCGGCCCGCCGACCAGTTCGGCGTAGGTACGGTGCGGGAGCGGGCCGGGGTCGGGGGCGTCGTGCTCCGCGCCGTCTCGTACGACGTCCGGTCCTGTTCGTGCTTCAACCGCGTCCCGTGGCGGAGCGGGCGGGGGCGGGCGGCGCATCCCCCGTGAGAGCCACAGGAACTGTCCGTGCGGGGGTGATTCGCGGGCGTCCTCAGGTTCCTAGCGTGGTCGTCAGGTCACCACGGGTGTGACCACTACCGGGGAGGCCATCATGGGCACCACGTCAGCCGTACGACACCGCACAGGCTCCGGCCCGGACAAGGACCGCGACAGAGGCGGCGGCGGCTTCGGCCGGATCGTGCGCTCCCCGCTCGGCTGGATGCTGACGGGAATGGTCGGCGTCGGCCTGGTCTCGGGCCTGACGGCGACCGGACCCGGACCGGTGCCGGTGCTGGGCGCAGCCGCCGCGGTGGCCGTGTACTGGCTGGTCATGCGCCGTGTCGCACGGCGCCCCACGCCGGAGACCGCCTGGTCCGGAGCCGGCCGGGAGGCACTGCTGGGCGGTGGGATCGGCCTGGGCTTCATCCTCGTCTCCGCCCTCCTGATCACGGTGTTCGGAGGCTATTCGTTCTCCTGGGCGGGCAACGGCTTCATGTCGGTCGTCTGGACCGCGGTCGCGGTGCAGGCCGGCGCTGCGGTCACCGAGGAGCTGCTGTTCCGCGGTCTTGCCCTGCAGGCTCTGGAGAAGCTGTGGGGCAGCCGGGCCGCCATCGTGACCACCTCGCTGTTCTTCGGTGTCGCCCACCTGGGAGCCCCTGGCGCGAACGCGTGGAGCGGACTGGCGATCGCTCTGGAGGCGGGAGTCCTGCTCGGAGCCGCGTTCCTGTGGCGGCGTAACATCTGGTTCGTCGCGGGTCTGCACTTCGCCTGGAACACCACGGAGCAGCTGCTCGGCGTCCCGGTCTCCGGGCACACGCCCGAGGGTCTGTTCACCGTCGATGTCCATGGCTCCGCCTTCCTGACGGGTGGCGGCTTCGGCCTGGAGGCATCGGTTGTGCCCGTCATCGTCGGCGTGGCTCTCGCCGTCCCGATGCTCGTCCTCGCCCACCGGAGCGGTGGCATCAGGGCCCGCCGACGCGCGGGCCACTGAGACAGACAGGCCGACTGGAGGAAACGGAAGTGATGCCCCGCCAGGCGCCCTGGAGCCTCCCGCTGCTCCGGGCGCCGCTCGACCGGTGGCAGGAGCGGGGTGCTCTCCTCAGGGACGGCATCCTCGCTCTGACGCTCACCCTGCTGGCCTTCGTGCCGCCCCTGTCCCACATCGGTGCGCAGATCGGCGATCTGCCCGAGCGGCCGGCGAACGCGCTGGGCGTCGGGCTGGTCCTGGCCCAGATCCTGCCGCTGGCGGTCCGCCGCAGACGGCCCGCAGCCTGCCTGGCCGTCATCGCGGGCGCGTTCGCCGTGCACCAGGCGCTGGGCTTCGCGACGACGTTCGCGAGTGTGGGGCTGTATCTGGCCCTGTACTCCGCCGGGGCCCATCAGATCCGCTTCCGCCACGGCCTGGTCGCCGTGGCGAGTGCGGGTTACGCCGTGCTGGCCATCGCCCTGGACCGCCTCGGCTCACCGCAGTCGATACCGGACTATCTCGCGTTCTCCCTGGCCCTGGCCGCGGCCTGGCTGGTGGGGAGTACGGTGCGCACGCGGCGGGCGGAAGAGGCGAAGCGACGGCGGCTGGCCGCCGAGGCGGCCACGGCCGCCGAGCGGGCGCGGATCGCCCGCGAGCTGCACGACGTGGTCACCCACCACGTGACGGCCATGGTGGTCCAAGCCGACGCGGCGCAGTTCCTGCTCACGTCCGCGCCGGAACGCGCCGGTGAGGGGCTGACGGCCGTCAGCGACACCGGCCGTCGGGCGCTGACGGAGCTGCGGTACCTGCTCGGTGTCCTGGAGGCGACCGGCGAGTCGGCCTCCGCGGACCCGGTGAGTACGGGCCGGGCGCCCGCCCTGGGGCGGGTGGGGGACCTGGTCGAGCAGGCCCGCAGGTCGGGCCAGCCGGTCGAGTTCAGCGAGCAGGGCGAGCGGCGGCCGCAGGGCGTGGACGTGGAGCTGGCCGCGTACCGGGTGGTGCAGGAGGCCCTCACCAACGCCATGAAGTACGCGGCCGGGAAGCCGACACGGATCCTGCTCCGGCACGGCGACGAGCGCATCGAGATCGAGGTGACCACCGACGGACCCGCCGCCGCACCGGTCACGCGGAAACCGGACCCTGCGGGCGGACGCGGGCTGGCCGGGCTGCGTGCACGGGTGCGGATGCTCGATGGTGAACTGAGGGCCGGTTCCCGCCCCGGAGGCGGGTTCGAGGTCCGCGCCACGATTCCGTCCAAGCCCCCTTCAGGAGTGACCCCGTGAGCGATGCGCCGCCACCGATCCGTGTGCTCGTCTGCGACGACCAGGCGCTGGTGCGGACCGGCTACGTCACCATCTTCTCCGCGCAGCCCGACATGGAGGTCGTCGGGGAGGCCGGGAACGGCCACGAGGCGGTTCAGACCGCGCGGCGGCTGCGCCCCGACGTGGTCGTGATGGACATCCGGATGCCCCTGCTCGACGGCATCCAGGCGACGCGCCAACTGGCCGGTCCCGATGCCGAGGACGCGCCGAAGGTGCTGGTCGTCACCACGTTCAACGTCGACGCCTACGTCTACGACGCGTTGCGCGCCGGAGCGAGCGGCTTCCTCCTCAAGGACGCGCCTCCGGCGGAGCTGGTGGGCGGCATCCGGACCGTCGCCCAGGGCGAGGCCCTGCTGGCACCCGCCGTCACCCGCCACCTCATCGGCCACTTCGCCCAGCGTCTGCGACCGGCCGACACCTCCCTGCCGGCCAGACAGGACGTTGTGCGTGCGCTGACCCCCCGCGAGCTGGAAGCGCTCCAGTTGATCGCCGAGGGGCTGTCGAACGCGGAGATCGCTGCGGCGATGTTCATCACGCCCGAGACCGTCAAGACCTACGTGTCGCGCATCCTGGCGAAACTCGGTCTGCGCGACCGCGTCCAAGCCGTCGTCCTCGCCTACCGGGCCGGACTGGTACCCGGTACACCGTGACCGGCATGGCCGTGTGCCCCAAGTACAGCTCCGCCCACCAGGCGGCCCAGGCGAGACTCCTTCCCCCCGGCACCTTCAGTCGGCTCGTCAGCGATCGATCGGGAGCACCCGGGAGCACCCGGTCCAGGCCGCTCTCGCGCAGAATCTGCCGGACGGTGTCGCCCAGGGTGCCTGCCGGCCGCGTCGATCACGGTCTCCAGGGCCTCGGGCAACAGGTCCTTCTCCCGGTACCGGTCGCGCAGGTCGGGAGTGGGGCGGCGGATGCCGGCGCGGGCCGCCTACCTGGCCGCCTGACCGTTCCGTGCAGAACCGGGGAGCCGGACGGCCCCACATTCCAGGTACTGCCCGCACGATGTGCGAACGGAAAGGACGGATATCGATGCTGTCGGTCGATCTCGTGGGGTTCCTGGGTGTGGTGCTGCTCGCCTACCTGGTCCCCGGCCCGGACTTCCTCGTGATCGTCAGAGCGGCCGTTCTGCGTCCAGCGCTGGGAAGGGCGGCCGCCCTGGGAGCACAGACCGGACTGTGCGTGCACATGTTCGCAGCGGCTCTCGGGCTCTCCGTCATCGCCGCCCGCTCCCCCACCGCTTTCACCGGGATCAAGCTGGCAGGGGCGGCCTACCTGGTCTACCTGGGTGTACGGGCCCTGATCGCGGTCCGGCGAAGCGCCGTCGAGCGGCGTCGCCGGGGGAGGCCCTCCCCGGACGCCTCCCCCGGCGACCGGGAAGACGACGGCAGGGCCCGGGACGGAAGCCACGGCATCACCTGGAGGGAGAGTTTCACCCAGGGATTGCTGACCAATGTTCTCAATCCCAAGGCCGCGCTGTTCTTCCTCAGCATCCTCCCCCAGTTCGTCGACCGGACAGGACCGATGACCGAGCAGATCTTCTTCCTGGGCGTACTGGACGTCGTGATCGGCATCGTCTACTGGCTGGTTCTGGTCAATGTCGCGGCGAAGCTGCGGATCCTGCTGAGCCGACCGGCCTTCCGCCACCGGTGGGAGATGACCACCGGCTGGCTCTTCATCGCCATTGGCTTCGGCCTCGCCACCGTGGGTTGACGAGCCGTCGCACCGTGCGGGTGCCTCCGGCGCCTGTCCCCGTGCCGACCTGCGGCACCACCGGCGGCCAGTGGCTGCGGCCGGGCGCCCCTCCGCCGTCCGCTGTCGCGACTGGGGTTGGTCGCCGCCGCATCCGGCGCCGAGGCCCTCACGGTCACAGGCTGGGACGGACCCTGCAACATTGACCAGGGCGTACCGGGTATCGGTGTCCACCGTCGCCGTCTCGGCGGGTGCCGGATTCACTCCGGCGAGCAAGCCGGTCACGAGGGTCGCCGCCATCACGGCGGCGACCCGTGACCATCAGCGACGACCTCGTGGAGGGGCGGGGGAAGCCGCACCGCAGGCCGTCACCCGATTCACCCTTTCGTCGGTGGCAGGCCTTTTCAGGCGCGGGTCCAGCGCTGGTTGCTGCCGTTCGAGCAGGAGTAGAGCTGGATCAGGGTGCCGTTGGCGGTGCCGGCCCCGACGGCGTCGAGGCAGAGGCCGGACTGGACGCCGACGATGGATCCGTCGGAGTTGAGGCGCCACTTCTGGTTGTCGCCACCCCAGCAGCTGTAGATCTGGACCTTGGCACCGTTACCGGTGCCGGCGGCGTCCAGGCACTTGTTGCCGTAGATCCTGAGCTCGCCGGCATCGGTGTACGTCCACTGCTGGTTGGTGCCGTTGTGGCAGTCCCACAGATGGACCTGGGTGCCGTTGGTGGTGCTGGCGTTGGGCACGTCCAGGCAGCGGCCCGAACCGACGCCCTTGATCGTGTTGCCGTCCCCGGGCGGCGGAGTGGTGGAGCCGCCGTTGAGTGCGTCGAGGACGGCGGTGTACGCGGGCTTCTTGCTGCCGTTGTTGTAGAACAACAGCGGCGTGTGCTCCGAACGCCACGAGTCGCTGTCGCGCACGCCCCAGACGGTGACACCGAGGCAACGGGAGACGGCCAGGCAGTCGTTGACCACGGCGGCGTAGGTCGAGGGCGAGGCTCCCTGGATGTCGAGTTCGGTGATGGCCACGTCGACGCCGAGGGCGGCGAACTCCTGCAGCGTGGTGCGGAAGTTGCTGTTGTAGGGGCTGCCGCTGTTGAAGTGCGACTGGAAGCCGACGCAGTCGATCGGCACGCCGCGCTGCTTGAAGTCCTTCACCATGCGGTACATGGCCTGGGTCTTGGCCCAGGTCCAGTTCTCGACGTTGTAGTCGTTGTAGCAGAGTTTGGCGGACGGGTCGGCGGCGCGCGCGGTGCGGAAGGCGACCTCGATCCAGTCGTTGCCGGTGCGCTGCAGGTTGGAGTCGCGCCTGGCTCCCGAACTTCCGTCGGCGAAGGCCTCGTTCACGACGTCCCACTGCGCGATCTTGCCCTTGTAGTGGCTCATCACGCCGTTGATGTGGTCGATCATCGCCTGGCGCAGTGCGCTGCCGCTGAGGCTCTGCATCCAGCCGGGCTGTTGGGAGTGCCAGGCCAGGGTGTGGCCGCGCACCTCCTTGCCGTTCTGCACCGCCCAGTTGTAGACGCGGTCGGCGGCGGTGAAGTTGAACTGGCCCCGCTGCGGCTGGGTGGCGTCGATCTTCATCTCGTTCTCGGCCGTCACCGAGTTGAACTCACGGGCCGCGATCGTCGCGTACGTCGAGTCGCTCAGCCTGTTCGCGGCGATGGCGACGCCGAAGTAGCGGCCGCTCTGCGCCGCCGCGGCGCCGAGCGTGCTCTCGGCGGCCTGAGCGGACGGTGGCGCGACCGGTACGGCGATCACACCGAGGACGCCGGCGACCAGCGCCGGCAGCAGAGCGCGGAGCTTCCGCCGGACAACGGATCTGGAAAGGGCATGAGAGCCCATGGCTGTGCCTCCAAGGTAGAAATAACGGAACCACCGGACACCGCGGTCATGGGAGCCGGGAGGATCTCGGCCGACACGGGCGGTGCCCGGTCGGTCGCCGAGTGACGTACACCGGGCGGCAGCGGCCTTTCGACACAGGCACGGGCACTCCATCGCTGCTCAGCCGGGGGCGTCACGCGGCGTCGCGCACCTCTCCGCCTGTACGAGGCGTCAGGATGCGTCGGTGTGAGCCTCACCGGAACGAAAAACGGGGTGGCGCAGGTGTTTCGGTGTGCGGATCTGTCGTGCCGCTGTGTGCGGCTCTGCCGTACAGCGCAGTCCGCACAGGACCATGACGTTCGAAATATCGAACCATGGCCGACTACCCAGACAAGATATTGAGGAATTGTCAGCACCTCGTCAACCCTCGCGGCGTGAAAGATTTTCGCCCCAAGCGCGAAACTTTCGAACCCTCGCGAGCCGGGCGGATCCCTGGACCGGCGAGCCGCATCGTGAACTTGCGGAAGCCCGGTCGGCGTGACGGCTTGTCGCGTCCGAGGGGAAGCAAGCGTTTACGGACAGCTCGGTGACAGGCCTTGACCGCGAGGCCCCGCCTTCCTAGCTTGTGGCGTCACGGAAGCGGGACGCCTCCGAAACTTTCGAACCTGCCCTTGCCCCCGGCACGGCCGTTCCGCGGTTCATCGACGTCATCTCACCCCCCACCCCAAGGAGGCCCCCTGATGCGGCTTCGCCACTCGTCTCCAGTCCACCCAAGGCGCTTACTCGGCGTCCTTGTTTCCTTGCTGTTGGCGGCCGCCTTCCTCGGCGCCCAGCCCGCCGAAGCCGCGACCGTAGACCCCAACGCCTCTTATGTGCTGGTCAACCGCAACAGTGGCAAAGCCCTGGACGTCTACAACATGGCGACCGACGACGGCGCCCGCATCACCCAATGGACCAGGAACGACCAGAACCAGCAGCAGTGGCAGTTCGTCGATTCCGGGGACGGCTACTACCGCATCAAGTCCCGCCACTCGGGCAAGGTACTGGACGTCTACAACTGGTCCACCGCGAACGGCGGCTCGATCGTCCAGTGGACCGACCTGAACGGCGCCAACCAGCAGTGGCGGCTGGCCGACAGTTCGGACGGCTACGTGAGACTCATCTCGCGCCACAGCAACAAGGCCCTCGAAGTGCAAGGCGCCTCCACCGCCGACAACGCGAACATCGTCCAGTACGACGACTGGGGCGGCGCCAACCAGCAGTGGCGGCTCGTCAAGGTCGGCACCGAAACCCCCGGCTCGTGTGATCTTCCGTCGACCTACCGCTGGACATCGACGGGCGCGCTGGCGCAGCCCAAGCAGGGATGGGTCTCGCTCAAGGACTTCACCGTCGCCCCCTACAACGGCAGGCAACTCGTCTACGCGACCACGCACGACACGGGGACGAGGTGGGGTTCGATGAACTTCGGCCTGTTCACCAACTGGTCGGAGATGGCCTCGGCCAGCCAGAACACGATGTCCAATTCCACCGTCGCGCCCACGCTCTTCTACTTCGCTCCGAAGAACGTCTGGGTGCTCGCCTACCAGTGGGGCAGGACCGCCTTCTCCTACCGGACGTCGAGCGACCCCACCAACCCGAACGGCTGGTCATCCGAGCAGGTCCTCTTCTCCGGAAGTATCTCCGACTCCGGAACAGGACCCATCGACCAGACGCTCATCGGTGACGGCACGAACATGTACCTGTTCTTCGCCGGCGACAACGGCAAGATCTACCGGGCCAGCATGCCGATCGGGAACTTCCCGGGCAGCTTCGGCTCGACCTCGACAGTGATCATGAGCGACACGACGAACAACCTGTTCGAAGCCCCGCAGGTCTACAAGTTGCGGGGCCAGAACCGCTACCTCATGATCGTCGAGGCGATCGGATCGCAGGGCCGGTACTTCCGCTCCTTCACGGCCACCAGCCTGAACGGCTCCTGGACACCCCAGGCCGCGACCGAGAACAACCCCTTCGCCGGCAAGGCCAACAGTGGCGCCACCTGGACCAACGACATCAGCCACGGCGAACTGATCCGCACCAGCCCCGATCAGACCATGACCGTCGATCCCTGCAATCTGCAGTTGCTCTACCAGGGACGCAGCCCCAACTCCGGCGGCGACTACGGCCTCCTGCCCTACCGCCCGGGTCTGCTGACACTGCAGCGCTGACGGCACGACACGATTCCGGCTCCGGTAGGGAGTCGGCGTGGCGGGCTCGGCGGATGGCCGAGCCCGCCACGCCGTAATCCGAAAAGCCCAGGTCCCCGTCGGCACAGTGAGGCTTTGAGGCATTTCCGTGCGCCCTGCCCACCGACGAAGCCCTGCCGTACCCCGGCAGTACGCGGCCGCGACGACACTGCCCCGGCGACCTGCCCGACGCCCGATGGGAACTGATCCACCCCACCCCACAAGCCTGGCGAGCGGCCCGGGCCCCTGGCGAGCGGCCCGGGCCGGCATCCGCCGCCCCGCCCCCGACCTGCGCGACCTGATGGACGCCATCCTCTGCGCCGACCGCACCGGCATCCCCTGGCGCCACCTCCCCCACGGCTTCCCGCCCTGACGGAACGTCTACGGATTCCTTCACCACCTGACAGAAGGACGGCGCCTTCACCCTGCTCACCGCCCAGCCCCGCCGCTGAGTCATCGAACGCACCCTGGGCCGGCTCATGCAACGCCGCCTGGCCCGCAACCGCGAAACCCTGCCCACACGCTCCGAAGCCATGATCCACCTCGCGATGATCAACCTCATGAGCCGCCGCCTCACCGGCGAAGCCACCCCCGACTGGCGCGGCACCTGAACGACGAACAAATCAAACGGACAACCGAGAACCAAACGCTCACCGAGAAGGCCGGGTGGGAGTTGAGGGAGTCCTTGAACAGGAACTACACCGAGCATTCCACCGTCCCTGCGGGTCGGCGCCCGCGAGGACGGCATCGAGCCCGGCGGCGTGCAAGTGGCGAGGGTGTCGGGCACGGCCCCCCTCGACGGACTGGGGCACCACAGGGGACCGCGACCTGTCCTGGGGGTACTGGGGCCAGGCTCCCAGCCGCTCGGGAGCCTAGCCTGAGCAACATGAACACCTCGAAACTGGGCGACTACCTGCGGAGTCGGCGTGCGCAGGTGACGCCGTCCGATGTCGGTCTGCCCGAGGACGGGCGGCGACGGGTTCCCGGCCTGCGGCGCGAAGAGGTCGCGATGCTGGCCCGCATCAGCGTCGACTACTACCTGCGACTGGAGCAGGGACGTGAGCGGCGCCCGTCGCCGCAGGTTCTGGACGCCCTGAGCGACGCGCTGCTGCTGGACGACGACGGCCGGCTGCACCTGTACCGGATCGCGGGCCTGACCCCGCTCCCGCGCTACGAAGGCGGCATCGAGCAGGCGGATGCCCAGTTGCTGGCCCTGGCCGAGCTGTGGGACCGCACGCCGGCCCTGCTGCTGGGGCGGGCCTACGACGTCCTGGCCGCGAACACGCTGGGGCGAGCCGTCTTCCCCCACCTGCAACCCGGCGCGAACGTGCTGCTCACGATGTTCCTCGACCCGTCGGTCCGTGCGTTCCACGCGGACTGGGAGAGGGCCGCGGCCAACGCGGTCGCGGGATTTCGCTTCCTGGAGGGGGCCCGGCCGAACGACCCGCGGATCCAGGAGGTACTGCAGACGGTCTCAGAGCGCAGCCACGAGTTCGCCGGCCTCTGGCGGAGGCGGGACGCACGGGGCAAGAGTGACGCCGCGAAGGTGCTGCTGCATCCCGATGTCGGTGAACTCACCCTGCGCATGCAGGCCTTCGACGTACGCTCCGCCCCAGGGCAGCAGCTGATCGTCTACCACGCCCAGGAGGGCACCGGGACCACGGACGCACTCCGTCTGCTCGGCTCGCTGGCGGTGACCACCCGCCCCGGACACCAGGACGACTCGCCGAGGCGGGCCACGTGAGGACCCACTCCGCGACCATGGCCGGCGTCCATGCGTCAACGGACCGAAGCGCGCGGCGGGAGAGGACCCGGGCCGGGCGTGGTCGGCAGGGCCATGGTCCCGATCAGCGGGTCCATCGTCAGGATGCGGGCGTTGGTGAACAGGACAGGGCGTCCCGCGTCGTTCGAGAGGATCTCGTCCAGAGCCTTGGAGTGCCAGCCCGCGACGTCCGTGTCGGTGGTGCTCACCGCTCGTTCCCCGGTGGGTTCGGGGCGATCGGTGTGTGCGATGCGCGAAGTGCGCTGCCGGGAGCCGATCGGGTGGTGGATGAGCCCGGGCGGTTTCCGCTCCATCAGTTTCGACGGACTCGGTCGTCGGAACCAGACCGCCCTGCCCCCAGGTTCACCGCACCCATCACGGGTGCCGCCCGCTGTGGCGGTGAGTGAGGGGCGGGTGCGGTCATCCGGGGCCTACAGGCGCTCATGCCGCGGATCCCGCCAGGGGCTCCCGTGCGGCCGGGCCCTCCCGGGCCGGCGCCGCTGCCAGGCGCCGACGACGAGAACTCCGCAACCGGGCCGCGGAGCTGCGCGCCGCAAGGGCTCCGGCCCAGGCGGATGTCGCCACCGCGTCACTGCCGGCCGCAGGCCGTGTACGTCCGCCGTACCGCTGCCGTACGGCCCTGCCGCCGATGATCCTGGGTGCGCGGCACCCAGGAGGCCCGCACCCAGGAGGACGGCGTCCTGGCTGCTTTCCGGCGCGGGGCCGAGGGTAGAGCCATGACCAGCAACGACACGACCCGCGACGCACACGAGTACGTCGGGATGTGGGTGACCGCGGACGGTTTCATCCGCCAGGAACTGCTGCCGAACGGCCGCTACGACGAGGCCCGGGGCGACCGCCGGAGCGCCTACACCGGCCGCTACACCGTCACCGGCAGCCACCTCGACTACGTCGACGACACCGGCTTCACCGCCACCGGCGACGTCCGCGACGGCGTTCTCTTCCACGAACACCTCGTGCTCTACCGCGAAGGCGACCCGCGCGCCCGGCAGGGAGCCCGGCCATGAGCGAGTCTCAGCCGCGGGCGGCCTGAGCTCCCAAGGCTCGCGAACGCCCGCCGCTCGCCCGCCGCCCGACGGGTGGCACAGCGGTCGAGCAACCCGTCGAACGAGCAGGCCGGTGAGCGGCCCTCCCTGTCCGTGACCGCGAAACCCCCGTCGCCGTACAGGGGATCCCGGATTCCACCGGTGCTCCGATCATCTGGAACGCCCTGTCCGAGCCGGACGGTACGGACGAGGCACGACCCTGGCCCTGAGCACCGGGATCCCACCGACCGGGCTCGGCAGCCCCCCACAGTCCACCGAGAGCCGACGCATCGCCGCTCCGCCCGTACGACGGACGCGGCTCGAGGAACGGCTCGCCGCGTCGGCCGCTCCACTCCGAAGGAGTTCTTCTTCCATGACCCCCTCCACCAGTCAGAAGGTCGTCCTCATCACCGGCGCCAGCAGCGGCATCGGCGCGGCGACCGCCAAACTGCTCGCCGAGCGAGGCCACCATGTCGTTCTCGGAGCCCGCCGCACCGAGCGGCTCAAGGGGCTCACCGAGAACATCCAGGCGGCCGGCGGCAGCGCCGAGTACCACCCTCTGGACGTGACCGACGCCGAACAGGTACGGGCCTTCGTCGACGCCGCCCACAGCAGGCACGGCCGCGTCGACGTCCTGGTCAACAACGCCGGTGTGATGCCGCTGTCCAAGCTGGAGGCACTCCGGCTCGACGAGTGGAACCGCATGATCGATGTGAACGTCCGCGGCGTCCTGCACGGCATCGCGGCCGCACTGCCGGTAATGCGGGCTCAGCACTACGGCCAGTTCGTCAACGTCGCCTCCATCGGCGCCCATCAGGTCTCCCCGACCGCGGCCGTCTACTGCGCCACCAAGTACGCCGTGTGGGCCGTCTCGGAGGGCCTGCGGCAGGAGGTCGGCGGCGACATCCGGGTCACCACCATCTGCCCGGGCGTCACCGAGTCCGAACTGGCGGAGTCCATCTCAGACCCGGTGGGCCGCGAGGAGATGCGTACCTACCGCAGCGTCGCCATCCCGGCCTCGTCCGTCGGCGCGGCCATCGCGTTCGCCATCGACCAGCCCGCCGAGGTCGACGTCAACGAGATCATCGTCCGCCCCACCGCCGGCTACGCCTGAGCCGGTCCCCCGCCTCGTCCCCGCCGCTCATGGCGGGGGCGGGGCGTCGTCATCCGCACCCGGGGGCGCGGCCGCCGGGTCCAACTCGCTGCCGTCCTGGCCCGCGACGCGCGATCAGGGGAGAACGGTCCTCCTCGGGCGTGCTGGGCCACACCACCGAACAGGCTCAGAGATCGTTCTGTCCCGGCGAGGTCGTCTGGTGGCGCTTCGGGGGTGAGCGGGTCCGAAACCGCTGAGGCGGTAGTGCTCGACAGGGGCCATGGGGGGCTGAATTCTCCGTGCCTCGGCCCGTTTCGGTGCGTCGCTCCTGTCCGGTCCCAAGACGCCCCCGGTCACCGCCGTTCCCGGCCTGCTGCGACTCCTGGCACGGGAGGCCGGAACGCCGAGCCGAACGCCTGTGTGCTGGACGCCCAGAACATCAAAACCTCGGCCAAGGTCATCGACCACGGCGCCCGCCTCGGCATCGATGTCGATGTCGATGTCGATGTCGTCCAACGCGGCCCCGGGGTCGAAGGGTTCAGGGTGATCCCCGGCGTTGAATGGCCGAGCGGACCTTCGGCCGGCTCGTGCACCACCGCCGGCTCGCCCGCGAATCCACCCCGGACTGGCGCGACATCCGAACCCCGAACCAAACAGCCTCGCCGGGACGAAATGCTCTTCGAGGCTCATCCGGCCGGGTCCGCGGGGCCGTGGGCGCGCAGGCGCAGGGTGCGGGCGCCGTCGGCGCGCATCCGGTCGGCCGCGGCGAGCAGTGCGTCGAGGTCGTCGGTGCCCGCGTGCAGGAACCGTCCGGCGAGCGGGTCGAGTTCGCCGCGGGCCAGGCGGACCGCCGCGGCCAGGAAGCGCGCGGGGTCCGTCCAGTCCTCGCGGCCGTCGCAGATGGCCATGCCGAGGGTCATGTCGGTGCGGACCATGCCCGGGCTGAGGTCGAACAGGCGGACTCCGTGGGCGTGGAGGGAGTCGGCGAGGACGCCGGTGAGGGCGAGCAGGGCCGCCTTGGACCCGCTGTAGGCGGAGTAGCGGGGGTCCGTGCGGACGGCGAGGATCGAGTTGACGTTGACGATGCGGCCGGACCGGCGTCGGACCATCTCGGGCGCGATCGCTCGGCAGGCGTTGACGGTGCCGCGGACGTTGGTCTCGTAGACGTCCCACCAGTGGTCGGGGTCGGCCTCCCAGAAGGGGAGTTCGCCCCGGTCGACCAGTCCGGCGTTGTTCACCAGCAGATCGACGGGGCCGAGCGCGGTCTGGACGTCCCGCACGGCCTGCCGTGTCTCCTTGGGACAGCGGACGTCGGCCAGGGCGACGACGGTGCCGGGGCCGTGCCGGGCGCAGGCGCCGGCGGTGTCGTCCAGCGACCGCCGGTCGCGGCCGACGAGACCGACCGCCATGCCCTCCTCGGCGAGGCGGAGGGCGAGGAGCCGGCCAAGGCCTCGCCCGGCACCGGTGACGAGCGCGACCTGGCCGCGCAACGAGGCGGAGGTCTCCCCGGGGACGTTCTCGGTCCCGCTCATCGGGAGCCCTCCGCGGCCAGTTCACGGAGGGTGCCGGCGCCGCTGAGGATGGCTTCGCGGTTGCGCCAGTGGGCCCAGAAGGCACCGGTGTGGCCCTGCCGGTTCAAGCTGGTCAGGAACGGGTTGTCGGCGTAGTTGTTGTCGTTCTGACTGCTGCCGGAGAGGGTCGGCAGCATGACGCGGTAGCGCTCGGACTCGGGGATGTGGTTCCACAGGAAGTCGACGGATCCCCGCCAGATCCCGTGGGGGCTGCCCACGGTGCCCGGAGCCTCGGGCAGGTCGGGGGAGAAGTAGCAGACCAGGCGGAAGTTCCCCGATTCGTCGAACATGAACTGCCGCTCGTACTCGACGGGGCTGTCGCACTGGGCCAGCGGCTTGAGGACGATGGGCCGGGTGGCGGTGTTGGACTGCAGGCCCGGAACCGTGCGGACGCCGTCGCACTGCTCGGCCAGGGAGATCGCCAGGTCCATGTAGGGGAACAGGCGCAGGCCGAGGCTGAAGCCGGTGACCGTGGCGTCCAGTTCCATCAGCCGGTCGACGCACTCGCGCATCGTCTCCAGGTTCTCCCCCGGCATCCCGAGCAGTGCCTCGACCATGGTCAGCATGCCGTGGCGGTGGCTGAGTTCCACCAGGCGCACGGTGTCGGCGAATTCGTAGTAGCGGGTGCCCTTGCCGGTGACCTTCCAGCCGTCGAGCATCTCGGGACGCACGTGGTCGGTGCCGACGTTGACGCCGGCGCATCCGGCTGCGGCGAGCAGTTCCGCGAACTCCTCGTCGAACGGGGCGGGCTGGCAGTACACCCACAGTCGCAGATCGCGCAGCGGGCTGGTGACGTCGGCGTCGCGGCGTCGGACGATCTCACGGAGCAGGCTTTTGCTGTGGGCGATGGAGAGGTTGAACTCGCTGTCGGTGGTGTGCAGGTCGTGGATGCCCTGGGCGGTGAGCGACTCGATCTCGTCGACCACGGCGTGCAGGCTGCGGCGGGCGAACCGGGTGCCCTTGGCATCCGGTTCCACGCACTGGCTGCATTTGTAGACGCATCCGTTCTTGGTCAGGATGCTGCCCAGGCCGCCCATCCGGTAGTAGCGCAGGTTGTCGACCTTGTACGGTACGCCGGAACGGCGGGTGTAGGAGAGTTCGGTCTCGGCCTGCCAGACCCGGCTCTCGTAGTGGCCGACGGCGCTCGGGGAGAGGGGCTGCGGCAAGGTCGGGCGTCCGGTCAGCGCGGGCGGCGGAACCCGGGTGACGTGGCCGGGGCCGCGGTTGATCAGCAGTCCCGGGACGTCGTCTGCGGGCCGGCCCTCGTGCAGGGCCTGCGCCAGGTCACAGATGATCTTCTCGCCGGGTCCCTTCACGCCGTACTCGACGCCGAAGTAGTCGACCAGGGCGAAGGGCATCGTGGAGAAGCCGACCCCGCCGGTGATGACGGGTGCCGGGGTCTGCCGGCGGATCTCGTCGATGACGGTCTTGTACCGGTCGACGAAGGGCCGCTGTTCGAGGGCGTACACGGTGTCGGTGTTGCGGCAGGTGACGCCGACGAGCAGTGGGCGGTGGGCGCGGAAGTACTCCTTCAGCACCCGGGGCCAGTCGTCCAGGTGGAAGGTCAGGTCCAGGACGTGGGCCTCGAAGCCGGCGGCCTCCAGTGCGGTGGTGAGCACGTCCAGCGCGTAGGGCGCGATGGGCGGGTATATCTGATTGGGGTTGACGAGGGTGACGGTGCCTTTGTGTTCCATGGGTTTCCTTACGCGCGCGGAGGCTGGGAGATCTCCAGGACGTACTCCGTGACCCGGCCGTCCGGGCCGGGGCCGACGGGGTCGGGCAGGGGCTCGGTGAAGGTGAGGGTGTCGCCCGGGGCGGCCGTCACGGCCGGACGGCACAGCGGCTGGGACAGGTCGACGTAGAGGGGTTTGCGGATGGCCGCGCCGGAGGTGGAACGCGCGGCCAGCACCGGCCGTTTGTCGGCCCGGCCGCGTACCACGTCCCACGGGTCGGGCAGGGTGGTGGTACGCAGGAAGGAGCGCCGGGGCACGCCGGTGCGCGCGCACCAGCGGTACCAGGCGAGCGTCTCCTCGGCCGGATCCGCCGGTGCCGGGTCGGGCAGGGCGGCGCCGGACACCTTCCAGGTTCGGCGGCTGAGAACGAGACGCCCGAGGGTCAGGCGTGGGTAGTGGCGGACGGCGGCCGGGTCGTGGGGTGCCGTGCGGGCGTCCACGTGGTCCCACAGGTCGAGCGTCGCGCCGGTGGCCGGTCCAAGGCGGCTGAGCCACCGGTACAGGCCGGGCGCGACGGTGGGCAGGGTGGCGTTGTGCGGGACGGGGAACAGCGGCCGTCCGGGGAAGCGGTCGCTGAACAGCAGCAGTCGGCCGTCCTGGGCGCGTACCGTGCAGGCGGACAGGTCGATGCGGTTCTCGGGCGGGCACTCCAGCGCGCGGCCGGGGCAGGCCAGTGCGGCGGGCAGCAGCAACGGGTGCTCGTTGACGGTGGCGCCGAGCAGCGCGGAGATATCGACCGGGATTCCGTCCCGGTGGGGTGTGTGGGCGGTGCTCGCCCAGGTGCGCAGTTCGGCCGTCCGGGTGTCGTCGAGGTCGGCCGCGACCCGGGCGGCGAACCGACCGTGGCCACTGCCGACACCGTTGAGGACCAGGCGTTCGCCTGCGACCTGGACCGGCCAGGCCGCGCACGGCAGGTCGAGAACGGCGTCGGGCAGCCGGGCCGCCACCGCGTCCAGCAGGTCGGGGTCGCAGGACACCTCGGTGCCGGACCGGTCCGCTGCCGCGCGCAGTCCGGTGAACAGGCGCTCCCGCAGGTGGAGCACCGCGGCGAGTTCGTCGGCGGTGCAGTCGGTGAGCAGGGCGTCGCTCTCCTTGCGGCCGGCCTCCAGGAACCACTGGTAGGCCGCGGGCAGCGGCACCGGGTCGGCGCCGAAGCGGCGCCGGAAGGCGATGGCGGTGGCCAGTTGGAAGGGCAGTTCGGCGCCGAGCAACGGCACGATGCGCTGCACCCGGCCCAGGTCGGCGAGGACGTCGGGCGAGGTGCGCAGGATGCCGTCGTCGGTGGCGACGCCCACGACGTCCTCGCCGACCGCCGCGCGGCCGGCGTCCTGGCCGGCGGCCTGCAGGGTGCGGGCGAGGCGGGCGACGCCCCGCCGCGCGCGGTGCAGGGCGTCGGCGTGCCGCGCGACCGCGAGGTCGTCCTCCGCGTCGCGCAGGTCGCACAGGGTGTCGTGCACGTCCTGGGCGGTTTCGGCGCCGGCGCCCGGTGCGGGGCGGGTCGCCTCGGCCGCGGTGTGCAGGACGCGGCGACCGTGGGTCGGCAGCACGGGGCCGAGTTCCAGCAGACCGCGGGCGGCGAGGGTGGTGAGCGCGGCGGGCAGGGTGCCGTCGGGGGCGACGGTGTCCAGGCGGACCGGGGTGCGCAGTCGGCGCAGGGTGTCGGCCAGTGCCGGGTTGCAGCGTGCGGACAAGACGCGTTCGGCGCCGTCCGGGCCGGACGCGAGCCACGTCACGCGGGGGCCCTCGGCGTCCTCGCGGACCAGTGCGCTCGGGTTGGCCGTCAGCCACAGGTGCTCCGGCCGCAGGATGCGGTGGCCGTCGGCGGCGATCCACCGCCGTGTCCACTCGACGACCGCGCGCTGCACCCGTACGTGGCGGCGGGGCACGGTGGCCGGGCCGTCCCGGAAGAGAAGATGCGTGGTGGCGAAACCGGCGAACGGCGTGGGCTTGGTGGCGGCGCGTTGCACCAGGCGCAGCAGCGTCATCGCGCGGCGCCGGGTCCTGCGGCCCGCGGCCGGGTCCAGCACTCCGAGCGGTCCGGCGGCGAGCAGGCCGGGCACGGACAACTCGACGGACCAGGCGATGTCCGGGTCGGTGAGCACCGTGTCCACGGCCGCGCCGGCCGTGCGGGCGAGCTTGCCCAGGGCCAGGTCGAGTTCGCGCCGGGCGGAGTCTCGGGCCGCCACCATGCGCGTGTACGACGCGACCGGTTCGCCCCCCGGCACCGGCCGGTCCGGCAGGGGGCGGGCGTTGAAGGCGGCGCGCCGCGCCCGCAGCAGGTCGCGGCGTTGTTCGGGCGGTGCCGTCGGCACCTGTGCGCCGAGGTGGTCGGCGAGGCGGGCGCCGAGGTCGCGGACGGTGTCCTCGGCGGCGGCCCAGGCGCCGGCCGCCTGCCACACCAGGTCGCTGCCCAGGTCCGCGAGGACGGTTCCCGGCACACGGCACCGCCGGCGCACCGCGACCGGGCCCAGGGTGGCCCGGTCGGTGGGTTGTGTCCGGTCGGCGCCGCTCACGGCCGCCATGTGATCTCCAGAGGGAGACGGTCCAGCCCGCGGTGCAAGAAGTGCGGGGCCCAGGTGGGTTCGGCGGCGAGCCGGACGCCGGACCAGTGGCGGCCGACCGCCTCCAGCAGGATCCGGCCCTCGGTGCGCGCCAGATGGGCGCCCAGGCAGACGTGGCGTCCTTCGCCGAAGCTGACGCCGGGATGGTCGACGTCCGGGTCGGAGGTGAGCAGTTCGTGGTTGGCGGCACCGAGCATGACCCGGATCCGGTCCCCGGCGTTGATGTGCTGCCCGGCCAGTTCGCACTCCTCCTGGGCGACCCGGACGGTGAAGGTGAGGGGGGACTCGGCGAGCAGCAGCCGGTCGACCTCGGCTGCGGTGTCGACCGTGCCGGCGGCGAGGTCCCGCAGCAGCTCGGGCCGGGTGGCAAGGCGCAGCAGCAGGCCGCTGAGCATGTTGCGGGAGGTGTCGTGGCCGGCTATGTAGAGGCTGAAGACGTTGGCGAGCAGTTCGGTGTCGGACAGCTCCTGCGGGGTCCCCCGCGCGGCGGCGGCCAGCGCCAGCACCGAGTCGGGCATGTGGTGCCGGGGTTGTCCCATCCATCGGGTGACCAGGCGGCCGAGTTCGTCGACGCGGGTCAGTGCGGTGCCGACCTCCTCGTCCGACGGGCGGCCCGAGGCGACGCCACCTCCCTTGCTGATCGCCCGGCACAGATCGCTGACCTCATGGCGGTCCTCCGGAGGGATGCCGACCAGGTCGCCGATCACGCTCACCGGCAGGCGGGCACTGATGTCGGCGACGCCGTCCACCACGGGGTGGGCCGCGGCGTCGTCCAGGATCGCCGCCATGGCGGTTTCGATCCGCGCGGTGCGGGCGCGCACCGCGCGCGGGGTGAAGAGTTGTCCGAGGAACCGGCGCAGCCGCGTGTGCCGCTCCCCCTCGCTGGCCAGCAGCATGCTCTGGAGGAAACCGCTGTGGCTGCCGTTCTCGGACCACTGCGACTCCCGCGGCGGTCCGGGCATGCGGAAGCGCGGATCGCGCAACACCAGGCGGGCGAGTTCGTAGCCGGTCACCACCCAGGTGCCGTCGGGACGGCTCCACATCAGCGGGCCCTGGCGGTGCATGCGTGCGTAGAGAGGGGCCGGGCACCTCAGCAGTGCCTCGGTGACGGCCGCTCGGGTGGGTTTGGTCGTCATGGCATCACGCTCTTCTCAGCGAAGCACCTTGCCGCGTGCGTCGTAGGCGGCCTGATCGGCCGGCCGGCAGACGACCCGGTGCGGAGTCACGGGGGCGGGCAGCCGCCGGCAGGCGTCGCGGACCTGTTCCTGGGTGACGTCGCCGACCGCGACGACGGTCACTCGGTCGGCGGTCCCGGCGCGCTCGACGGAGACCGAGGCGTCCACTGCACCGGGCAGGGCGCGGACGGCGGCGGTGATCTCCCGCGGGTAGACGCTGACGCCGTCGATCTTGACGAGGTCGTCCTTGCGGCCGTCCAGGACGAAGCCGTCGCCCGCCCGGTGGGCGAGGTCGCCGGTGCTGACGGCGCCGTCCGGCCGGGCCGCGAGCACGCCGCCGGTCGCCGCGAACCGGGTGTCGGGGCCGCGCGTCCACAGGGTTCCGACACCGTCCGGTCCGAGGTCCTCCAGCCACACCGGCTTGCCGGGCAGCGGGGACCCGACGTGGCCGTCGTCGCGAACCTCGCGGCCGACGGTGAGCAGGCCGGTCTCGGTGGAGCCGAGCATGGTGAGGAACTCGCAGCCGGTGAAGCCGGCGCGGATGCGTTCGGCGCGCTGCGGGGTGAGGCCGCCGCCGGCGGGCACGAACGACGTGCCGCCGTAGGCGTCCCGGCCGGCCGCGGTCCGCGCGCCGAGGACGGCGATGGCGGGCGGGGCCAGGCACACGCCGGGCCGCCCGGCCAGTTGGGGCAGGGCGGTCTCCCAGCCGCTCGGTCGGAACAGGACCAGGTCGCGGCCGAGCAGTACGGCCGGTGCGACCACCATGTAGAAGGCGGCCGCGAAGTCGATCGCGGAGCAGGTTGCGAACACCTCGGCCGCGGCGTACTCCGGCATGCCATCGACGTACAGCTCGACCGCGTCGGCCACCTCGTGCGGCCGGCCGAAGAGCAGCTTGGGCCGGCCGGTGGTGCCGGAGGAGGCCGTGGCGTAGGTGGGGCCGTCGACGCCGGGAGGCGGGGC